>DATBTN010000059.1 GCA_036559195.1 Candidatus Baltobacteraceae bacterium | reverse complement strand
GTGGTAGCGCCAACGGGAATCGAACCCGTCTCTGCGCCTTGAAAGGGCGCTGTCCTAACCGATAGACGATGGCGCCACGGTGGCCGTCCCCTATTCGTACCGGGGGGAGTGGCGGCCTCCCGCTATTTCGCGCTGACCGAGACGGATTTTTGCCCCGTCACCGGATCGCTCGGACGCACGTGTTCGACGAGGAGCACCTTGGCGCCGGACCACACGGTGACGGTTCCCGAACCGTTGTTACGATCCTTTTTCCATTTTATGGCGATCGTATCGTTTCCGACGGGTACGAGGCTCGAAATGTCGGCCGAGCCGCCGGCAGTATTGAGGGTTGGGCCCGGCTGGCCGTTGACGTAAACGCTGTAGTTCATGCTCTTCGATGCCTTATCGGCACTGACCCGATAGTGCGTCTTCGCCATCTTGGTCATCGCGGCGTCGGGGGCCGCGGTCGAATTGCTTTGCGGATGCGTGCTCTGCGTTGCCGACGAGCACGCGGCCAAGCCTGCGGCCAGCGCAAGCGCGGTAAGCGAACGAACGATAAAAACTCCCTGCATGCTAGGAGTCATTCCACAGCTTGCAAGGAGTCTAAACGCTGCGGGCGCGCCGCAGCCGAAAAATGTGGGCCCGGTAGGATTCGAACCTACGCGCAACCAGTTATGAGCCGGGCGCTCTACCGCTGAGCTACGGGCCCGCGAGGGCACGGGTCGCCATTTCCCATTACAATTTGCGCATCCTGTTCGATCGGCCCGGATAGCGCGCCGCCTGCCCTAACTCTTCTTCGATGGCCATGAGGCGATTGTATTTGGCAACGCGGTCGCTGCGCGATAGCGATCCCGTCTTGATCTGACCGGCGCCGGTCGCTACCGCGATGTCGGCGATCGTGGTATCTTCGGTCTCGCCCGAGCGATGCGAGATCACGCAGGTGTAGCCGGCTTTGTGCGCCATCTCGACGGCGTCGAGCGTCTCGGTCAGCGTTCCGATCTGGTTGACTTTGATCAGAATCGAGTTCGCCATGCCCTCGGCGATGCCGCGCGCGAGCCGCTGGGTATTGGTTACGAACAGATCGTCGCCAACGAGCTGGCATTTCGCACCGATCGCATCGGTGAGTTTGCGCCAGCCATCCCAATCGTCTTCGGCGAGGCCGTCTTCGATCGAAACGACCGGGTATTTCGCGATCAGATCTGCATAGAATCGCACCATGTCGTCGGCGGAGAAGGCGCGATCTTTGGAGAGCGGATAGTATTTGCCGTCTTGGAAGAACTCGGTCGACGCCGAATCCAGCGCGATCGCAATGTCCTCGCCGGGAACGTATCCGGCGCGCTCGATCGCTTTCACGAGCAAGTCCATTGCGGCATCGAGCGTATCGAGCCGCGGCGCGAACCCGCCTTCGTCGCCTACGAGCGTCGGCTGCCCGGATTCGTGCAGCAGCGCGCCCAGCGCGTGAAAGACTTCCGAACCGTAACGCACCGCTTCGTGCACCGACTCGGCGCCGACCGGCACGATCATGCACTCCTGAAATTGCAGCGCGCCGTCCGCGTGCTTGCCGCCGTTGATAACGTTCATCATCGGCACGGGCAGTGTCGATGCCGATGGGCCGCCGAGATATCGAAAGAGCGGCATCGAGAAGCTGCTCGCTGCCGCCCGCGCGACCGCAAGCGATATGCCCAGAATCGCGTTCGCACCGGTTTTGCTCTTGTTCGGGGTCGCGTCGAGTTCGATGAGTTTCTCGTCGATCTCGCGTTGCGCGGTCGCGTCGAGCCCCTCGAGAATCGGCCCGAGAAAATCGTTGACGGCGGCGACTGCGTGCAGCACGCCCTTTCCGTTGTACCGCTTGGCGTCGCCGTCGCGAAGTTCGACGGCTTCGTGCGCGCCCGTGGATGCGCCCGACGGAACCATCGCTTCTTCAACCGAGCCGAAGCTGGTGGCGACGCTGACCGCAATGGTGGGATTTCCGCGCGAGTCCAGCACCTCGCGTGCGTGCACGCCTTCGATCAACGGGCGGCCGCCGCCGCGCAACGATTCCAAGCCCATCGCGCTACTTTTCCAGAACCCAGCGCTCGAGATCGTGTTTGCGCGTGACGAATTCGTTCGTGTTGAAGAAGATCGCGAGTTCGCGCTCGGCGCTGCCCTTGCTATCGCTGCCGTGCACGAGGTTGCGTCCGATCGACTGCGCGTAGTCGGCGCGAATCGTTCCGGGCGCCGCCGTCAACGGATTGGTCGCGCCCATCAATTGGCGGCAGCCCTCGATGGCGTTCTCACCTTCGACGGCCAGCGCCACCAGCGGCGCGCTCGTAATGAAGTCGACTAGACCCGCAAAGAACGGCTTACCGTCGTGCTCCGCGTAATGCTTGCGGGCGCGCTCGCCATCGAGCTGCATGAGCTTCATAGCGGTAATGATGTAGCCGCGACGTTCGAGGCGCGAGACGATATCGCCGACCAAACCGCGGGAAACGGCGTCGGGCTTGCAAAGAATTAACGTACGTTCGATTGCCATAACGCCGCTCCAATACGGGCCGGGCCACGCGAAGGCCTGCGGCGAAAATACCGGGCCATGCGCTTTTCAGGCGTCCTGCGCGTTGCCGTCACCGGCAGCACGAACGACGATATCGCCCGTCTGCTCGGCAAACCCGAGGCTCTCGGCCTCACCATCGCGGCCGATTACCAGCAGCGCGGCTCGGGCCGAAAGGGCCGCGCGTGGATCGCGCCGCCGGGCAGCGCCCTGCTCTTCACGACCGCGCTCCCCGAACCGATCGCGAGCGCCGATCTCTGGATCGTCCCGTTCTGGAGCGCGCTCGTGGTAAGCGCGGCGCTCGAAGCGCACGGAATCGCGGTGACGTTACAATGGCCAAACGACGTCCTGCTCGGCAAACGCAAAATTGCGGGAATTCTCTGCATCTCGCGCATTAGCGGGGATACCGCGTGGGCGGGCTGCGGGATCGGAATTAACGTGACGCGCCCGGCCGATGCCGCCGGCGCGGCAGCGCTTGCCGAGATCGAACCGCCGCCGGCGTTTTGCGACGATCGCGCGCCGGTCGCGCGCGACGCGCTACTCGCGACGATTCTCGAGCGTTTCGATGCCATGTACGATCTCTTGCGCACGCCGCAGCACGTCGCTCGCCGCTGGGAAGAGGCCGCGCGCATTCCGGGTACGCCCTATACGTTCGTCCTCGACGGCGAGACGGCACCCTTCGAAGCGGAACCGCTGCGGCTCGCAACCGGCGGCGCGTTGATCGTGCGGCACGACGGAGCGCAGCGCGAGATCGCGCTCGCCGACGCGCGCGTTATGCGCTAGTTATTTCGCGACGCCGCCGAGCGCGACGTTTGCACCGGAGAGCGCCGCGACGGCTTGCGACTCCAAACTTCCGTCCAAGCTTAAGCAGAGGTTTGCCGATGCGCTGAGGGTCGCCGGCTTCGGAATCATCTTCGCCACGATTCCGGAGTCTTTTAGCGCCTTGGTCGCGATCATCGTATCGGCGTTGCTCGCGAAGAACAGAATGACGTCTGCCACGATGTCGTCTACGTCGCCGGCGCGCCGTGAACCAGTTTATCGAGCCCGCGCGCGACGTCTTTGAGCTCGGCGACGCGCGTAACGGCCTGCTGCAGGCGTCCGCTCATTTCGTGTGAGAGCGTGTCGATGACGACCATATCGCCGACGAGTTCCTCGTTGAGCGCTTTGAGATCGGCCATCTTGGCGGGCGTCGCGCCGTTGGCCGCGATGTCGTCGATCACGGCTCCGGAGCGCTCGACTGCAGCTTTCGTTGCCGCCACGTGATCGCCGGAGACCTCACCGCCTACAATGGTAACGCCGAGTTCCTTCGCTGCCGAACTGACTTGCGCGCTCCGGCGCGCCAGCGCTAACGAGAGGCGCCGCACGATCGGCACCGCCAGCAAAAGCGCAATCGCCATGGCCACCAGGCCCCACAGCACGAACGTTTCCATCAGATGGTTTTGGATCGTCGTAATCTGCGCCATCGGCAGACCGTACCAAAACGCTCCGACGACCTCGTTTTGATCGTTCGAGATCGGATCGATTCGGGCCATGTACTCGGTACCGCCCTCGGTGTCGCTGCCCACGTAATCGTCTTGGACCTTATTCGCGTCGGCGGCGTGAGCGACTTGCGTGTCGACCACGCGGGTGCCGTCGGCCTGACTGATCGTCGATGCCACGATCGCATCGCCGTCGAGCAGCGCCGTCTGCCCTCCAAGAGCGTGCGTGCTTTGATCCACGAGATCGTAGAAATGGTTCATCAGCACGCCGCCATAGATCGCCCCGAGCGTCCGCTCGTTCGAGTCCGACATCGGCGCGGCCGCAACGAGCGCGAGTCCGCGCGTTAGGTGCTCGACGGTCTTTCCATCGGGACCCTTCACGTCGGAGACCGCCTGCGCGGCGAGACCTTCGCCTTGCAATTCGTTCGGCGCCAACAAGGCGGCCGTGCTGACGGTTTCGCCGCCGAGCGCACGCTGCACGTATCTCTCGTCGCCGAGGCTGCCGAGATTCGTGCCGTTGGCTCGCGCGACCACGCGGCCTTTGCCGTCGACGATGGTGAGGAACGAGAGGTTCGAGGTTCGCGCGATGTTGGAGAGCTGGTCCTGCAGCGCTTTGCCATCGTGCGACTGCAGCGATTTGCGCAGCGCGTTAGAGACCGCGTCTTGCGTAATGAGCAATCGAACCTGCTCTTTGCGCGAGTCCCAATAGCCGCCGAAGGCGTTCGAGCCGTTGGTGGCCTCGGTGCGCCCGAGGGCGCTCAAGTCCTTCTGCAGCGTGACCCGCGCCGCGATGACGCTGATCAAGAAAAAGAGGACGATCGCTGCGACGATCGTGCCGAGCAGGCGAAAACGCAGACTCATCATCATACCGTGTCTCCTTGCGCGCCGCGGTCGCTCACTTTGAACTGCCGGAGTCGGCTGTCGATCCGTGCGGCCGATTCGTTCATCTCTTCGACCGAGTTCAAAATGCGCTGGGCGGCGTCCGTTACTTCCTTATTCACGTAGGTGAGGACTTCGACTGACGACGCGTTCGTCTGCGAGATCGAGGCGATATTTTCGAACGCCGACGTCACCGCGTCGGAATGCGTCGACATCGCTTGCGTGGCTGTCACGTTAAGCTGGACCGATTTCGCGATCTCTTCGATCGAACGAATCACTTGATACGAGTTGCTGCTCATCGCCCGCGCGACCGACGAAATCTCGCCGATCTGCTGATTGGCCGAGAGCACGGCCTGCACGATCTCGCGCAAGGCGCCCGACGCCGAGGTCGTACTGCCGACGTTATCTTCAACGCGCGCCGTTAGGCGTTCCATCGCGCGAACGACCTCCGCGATCACGTTCTGCGTCGAGAGGATGTGGCCGGCGATTTCTTTGGTCGCCTGCACGCTTCCGTCGGCGAGTTTGCGAATCTCGGTCGCGACGACGGCGAAACCGCGGCCGTGCTCGCCGGCGCGAGCCGCTTCGATGGCGGCGTTGAGCGCCAGTAGATTCGTCTGCTCCGCGATGCGGTCGATCACTTTTACGATGTCGCCGATCTGCTCGGAGTTGCTGCCGAGCATCGCGATGTCGCGACCGAGATCGCCGATGGTCGCGCGGATCGTGTCCATCCCTTCGACGATCGTGTGGATCGCAACGCCGCCGCGCTCGGCCGTCTGCGACGTCTCCGCCGAGATCGAGGCGAGCGAATCGACCTGCGCCGTTACCTGCTCGATCGAACTCGCCATGTTGGTAACGGCGAGCGAGGTCTCGTCGAGGCTGCGCGTCTGTTCTTCGGCCGACGCGGCGATAGCGGAGATCGTTTGCGTCAGCTGCGTCACTTTGCTCGTCGCGCTTCCAACGATCCGCGACTGTTCGCCGATGCCTTCGTCGAGCTGACCTTGCGCGAGCGACGCGCCTTCGATTACGGCCAGCGCCGTGGAAGCCGTCGCGTTGAGTTCGCCGCCGGCCGAACCGAGCTGGGCGGCGCTCTCGTGCAGCCCGCCGAGAAACTCGCGCATGCCGAAGATCAATTTGTTGAGCGCGATCGCGAGATCGGCGAGCGATCCGTCGGAGACGGCCAAATTCTTGGTGAAATCGCCCTGACTGACTTCGCGGATGCCCGACGCGAGCGCGGCGACGCTCGATGCGAGTCCGCCGGCCGTGCGCAGCGAGTGCGGCGCCGAGTCGCCCGCACCGTCGGAGGCCCTATCGCCGGCGTCGGTCGCAACGAGCATCGCGATCAGCACGCCGACGAGCGCGAGTAGAAATCCCGAACCGAGAGCGCCGCCGCGATGTTGGTGCGCGCGCACGGCGTAATCGATCGCACCGGCCGCAACCGCCAGCGCCGGTCCGAACGGGAGCCCGGCAACGGCAGCGGTTGCCGCCACGATCGCCAGCAGCACGAGGTCAAACGATGGGACTTTAGAACCATACGCATCGAGGATCGCGCAGAGCAGCGCCGCTGCAATCGCGAGCAGCGCGCGTGCGGGATTCCCCAGGCGCGAACGCCAGGCGGTCAGACGAGCCTGGATCATCGGCCTGCTCCCAGCAAGAACCACTCGAACCTCGCCTCGAAAAACGATCGAACGCCAAGGAAGGCGCCCGACGGGCGCTCCGGCATTCTTCTCTCAGAGTCTACGGCTAAAACGGGGAATTTATTTAGAGCGGGGCCCGGAGGGCCTCTCAGCTCCGGGCGCGGCTGCGCTTGTCGCAGGCTTCGCAGTAGTACGACATCTTGTTGTCGCTCTCGAAGATCGAGTTCGAGTAATACATCGCGCAGCGCGCGTTATAGCAATGTTTGAGGCCGAGCGCGTGGCCCAGCTCGTGCACGCATTCTTTGAGCGTTCGCTGGAAGAGCACGTTCTCGTCGGGTTCTTCGCCGTAGAACTCCGAACGAAGCCGATGCAGCGAAACGACCGCGACGCGCCGTTGCTCGTCGGCGTCGCCGAAGATGAAGCGGTGCGACGTTTTGTAGAGGTCGAAATCGGTGATCGCGAGGAGCAGGCCGTCGTCGTCGGGATACTCGCGCAACACTTTCGAGGTGAGCGTCGAGAGGAACATTTGCTGCCGCGCGCTGTTGACCGCGCTGCGTGGTACGGCGAGCCCGCGCTGCACCGACGCGCTGTATAAGAAACGTTCTTCGAGACAGAGTCCCAAACGCGAAAGGAAGCCGGGGTCGATCGCGTTGATCGGGACGATGCGGATCTGCGTTTCCATAGTCTGCGGGAGGAGTCTTCGCCACCGCGGGGCCGAACACTGCTAGCTATGATCATTGGCATGGGGATCGACCTGGCGGAGGTCGAGCGCTATCGCTTCGACGACGCGAAGCTCGCATGGTTCGCGCGCAAGATCTACACCGACGAAGAGGTCGCCTACGCGATGCGCAAGCGCAATCGCGCCGAACGTTTCGCCGGATTCTTTGCCGCGAAAGAGGCGACGCGCAAGGCATTCGGACACGCGATCCCGTGGCGGCAGATCGGGGTCTCGCACGAACGCAGCGGGAAGCCCGCGATCGTGCTTTTGGGGCGAGCAAGCGAGCTGCTCGCGCGCCGCGGCGTCTCGGCCGTCCACCTGACGATCACGCATACGGCGAACGCGGCGGCCGCGGTCGTCATTCTGGAACGCGAGTAGCGTGTTCGTACTGACGCCCGAGCAAATGCGCGCCGTGGACGCGCTGGCCGCGCAACGAATGGGCGAGGTCGAACTGATGCGCAACGCCGGCGCGCGCATCGCCGAACTGATCGAGCGCCATGCCCGCGGGCCGCGCATCGTCGCGTTTGCCGGTCCCGGCAACAACGGCGGAGACGCATTCGCCGCGTTTGCGGAATTGGATGCGTCCTACGAGCGGCACATCTACGCGCAGGAGGACGAGCGCTCGTCCTCGCCCGCGCGCCGCGATGCCGAGCTGCGCGCCCACGATGCCGGCGTGCATCTTCACCCGCTCCCGCAGAATGAAACGGCCGCGCGCGCGGCGATCGGCGAGAGCGGACTCGTGCTCGATGCGCTTTTCGGTACGGGTGCTCGCATGCCGCTGCCGCCGCAGTATGCGGCGGCGATTGCAGCGGTGAACGGCAGCGACGCGGAGGTGCTCGCCATCGACGTTCCGAGCGGCGTCGACGCGCTGACCGGTGCGACCCCCGGCGACGCGGTGCGCGCGGACGTGACGCTCGCGCTCGGCGCGCTGAAGCCGGGCCTGCTGCTCGAAAACGCCCGCGCCTTCGTCGGCGCGCTCTGGTGCGCGTCGATCGGGATCGCCGACGCCGAGCTTGCGACGCAGGACCGCATCTATGCGGCCGTCGATGCGGCGGAGCTGATCGCGCGGCTGCCCGAACGCCCGGCCGATTCGGATAAGCGCCGTTCGGGTGCGCCGCTACTCTTTGCCGGGTCGAGTCAGTTCCCCGGAGCCGCGATACTCGCCGCGCGCGGCGCGGCTCGCGCGGGTGCCGGATACGTGACGGTCGTTACGAGCGAGGCGGCCGCACCGGCGCTGCGCGCGCATCTCGTCGAGGCGGTCGTCGTGACCATTCCCGAATCGCAATCGGCGGCCGCGGCCGTCGGTACGATTCTCGATCTGGCAAATCATGCAACGGCGTTTGCCGTCGGCCCGGGTCTGGGCTTGGACGAGCGAACCGGCGCGATCGTGCGCGGCGTCGCCGAACGCATCGAGCTGCCGTTCGTCGCCGATGCGAGCGCGCTATTTCACTTCGCGAAACATCTGGAACTCTTGCGTGCCAAGCGCTGCGTTCTAACGCCGCACGCGGGTGAGTTCGCGCGACTCTCCGGCAAAGGGAGCGTGGGCGACGGCGAACGCGTCGAACGCTTGCGCGAGTTTGTGCACCGCACCGCGATCGTCACGCTGCTTAAAGGCCAGAGCACGCTAATCTACGACGGCGCGACGATGCACGTGAATACCAGCGGCAACAACGCGCTCGCGACGGCCGGCACCGGCGACGTACTCACGGGTATCATCGCGACACTGCTCGCCCAAGGACTCGCACCGGTCGACGCGGCGCGCGTCGGCGCCTACTGGCACGGATTGACCGGTAAACGCTGCGCCGCCGAACGCAGCCGCGGCGTAATCGCCGGCGACCTCCCCGACGCCCTCGCAAGCGCGCTATCCGAACCGCCTCACCCCGCCGGCATCGTACGCGTCTTCTAACCCCGCGCTCGCAACCGCAAGCCCGTCCTTCGACAGGCTCGTCCTTCGACAAGCTCAGGATGACAAGAGGGGGGGGGTTGGTGAGGAGTCGCTGGTTTGTCATGGTGAGCTTGTCGAACCACGGGCGTCTTTAGGCGCGCTCGTCCTTCGACAGGCTCAGGATGACAAGAGGGCGCGGAGGGCGGGTTCGTCGAGGATTGGGATGTTGAGTTGTTGCGCTTTGGTGAATTTGCTGCCGGGATCGTCGCCGGCTACGACGTAATCGGTTTTTTTGCTGACGGAACTCGTGACTCTTCCGCCCGCCGCAACGATCTGCTCGGCGGCCTCTTCGCGCGTCATGCCGGCGAGCGTTCCGGTCAGTACGAAGGTTTTGCCGATGAGCGGGCCGTCGGGGGCGCGCTCGCGTTTGGGTGCGGTCATATCGAGGCCGGCGGCGCGCAGGCGTTCGATCATGGCGCGGTTGGCGTCTTGTTGGAAAAACAGGCTCACGCTGCCGGCCACCTCGGGGCCGATCCCTTCGCTTCGACGCAGTTCGTCTTCGCTCGCGGCGGCGAGCGCATCGATCGAACCGAAATCGGCCGCGAGAATCTGCGCGGTCTGTGCGCCGACGAATCGAATGCCGAGCCCCGCCAGCAGCCGCGCGAGCCCGCGCCGCTTCGACTCCTCAACGTTGCGCAACACGTTCGCCGCGCTCTTCGCGCCCATCCGCGGAACGCACTCGAGCCGTTCGCTATCGAGCGCGTAGAGATCGGCGATATCGCGCACCAGCCCGAGTTCGGTCAGCTGCGCCGCGAGAACGTCGCCGACGCCCTCGATATCCATCGCGCCCCGCGATGCAAAATGACGGACCCGTTCGAGCACTTGCGCGGGACACGCCGCGTTCGTGCAGCGCGACATCGCCTCGCCCTCGGGATGGTCGACGGCCGAACCGCAGACCGGGCAACTGACGGGCATCGCGAACGGGCGCAGCCTCCCTTTACGCTCCGCCAGAATCGGCCCGACGACGCGCGGAATCACGTCGCCGGCGCGCGTTACTACGACGGTGTCGCCGATGCGAATGTCGTTGCTCGCAATATATTCCGCGTTGTGAAGCGTGGCGTTGCGAACGGTGACGCCACCGATCTGCACGGGTTCGAGCACCGCGCTCGGATTGAGCGTTCCGGTGCGGCCGACGGTGATCGCGATATCGAGCAGTTTCGTGCGCGCTTCGCGCGGTTTGAATTTGAAGGCGATCGCCCAGCGCGGATCCTTAGCGATCGAACCGAGGCGCTCTTGCGTCGCGAGATCGTCGACCTTTACGACGACGCCGTCGATCTCGTAGTCGAGTTCGTCGCGCTTCGCCTCCCACGCCGCGCAATACGCGATCACCTCGTCGATGCTCGCGCAGCGTTCGATGTGGGGGTTGACCGGAAAGCCGAGCGACTTGAGATAGCCGAGTGCCTCCCATTGGGTCGCGACCGGGGCGCCGCTCTCCAGTTGACCGATCGAGTAGGCGAAGAACGACAGCGAACGTTCGGCCGCGAGCGTCGGGTCGAGCTGACGGATACCGCCGGCGGCCGTATTGCGCGGATTGGCGAAGAGGGCGAGACCGGCACGCTCGCGCCCTGCGTTGAGGCGTTGGAAATCGCTTTTCTTCAAATACACTTCGCCCCGCGCCTCGATCACGGCCGGCGTTTCCGCGCCGCGCAGGCGCAACGGAATCGCTCGCACGGCGCGCAGATTGCTCGTTACGTCTTCTCCGACCCGGCCGTCGCCGCGCGTGCCGCCGCGTACGAACGATCCATTCTCGTAGTATAGCGACGTCGCCAGGCCGTCGATCTTCAACTCCGCGACGTAGCTCGCCGGGGTCCCCGCGAGTTTGGCGACCCGGTCGTCGAACGCGCGCAATTCGCCGGGATCGAATGCGTTTGCGAGGCTCAGCATCTGGCGGTGATGTTCGTACGGCGCGAACTTCGCGGAAGCCGGCATCCCGATGCGTTGCGAGGGTGAATCCGGCGCGCGCAGGTCGGGATGGGCCGTCTCGAGGTCGATCAGTTCGCGCAGCAGCGCGTCGTACTCGGCGTCGGATATTTCGGGTTCGTCGAGAACGTGGTAGTGGTAACTCGCGTCCTCGAGCCGCTCGCGCAACTCGGCCACGCGGGAAGCCGCTTTGCTCAGCGTTGTTTCCTTCTGGACGGACTCACGAGTTGAACGGGATAGCCGTCGGGATCGCCGACGATCGCGACGCGCCCGAACGATTCGTCGTAGGGATCCTGAAAAACGGGGACGCCCAACTGCGCGCAATCGGATACGAACGAGTCGACGTTATCGACCGAGAATCCGAGCTGCAGCGAACCCGGGCGCACCGAGAGCAACTCGCTCTTCGCATGCAGTCCGAGCGAAGCACCGTCGCCCAATTCAAAGTCCACCCAATGCGGAACGGCATCGGTCTTGATCTTGAGGCCCAGCACGTCGCGATAAAAATCGCGCGAGCGTTCGAGATTCGAACAAACGAGCATCGCCACGGAAAATTTAGACACCGCCGTCAACTCCACTTCGACTTGTCATAGTGAGCCCGTCCTTCGACTTGTCATGGTGAGCCTGTCGAACCACGTCCTTCGACAAGCTCCGTCCTTCGACAAGCTCAGGATGACAATTGCTCATGGGTTAGGCTTCGACGGGGACGCGGCCACCCTTGGCGAGGTCGTCGAGGACGCGCATATTCTCGCTCTCCATCGCTTCGAGCGCCTTCGCGTCGGGGCGGTGGTGGCCGACGGCCCGCTGATCGAGCAGCACGGGCGCAAGGTAGGCGCCGGTGAACGAGCGCGCGTTGCGGGCGAGTTCTTCGGGCGTGCCGATGCCGACGATCGTGCCGCCGCGGTCGCCGCCCTCGGGGCCGAGATCGATCAGGTGATCGGCGGTCTTGATCACGTCGAGGTTGTGCTCGATCACGAGCACGGTGTTTCCCGTCTCGACGAGTCGCTGCAACACTTCGAGCAGTTTGTGAATGTCGGCGAAATGCAGTCCGGTGGTCGGCTCGTCGAGCACGTAGAACGTGCGCCCGGTCGAGCGGCGCGAGAGTTCGGTCGCGAGTTTTACGCGCTGCGCTTCGCCGCCCGAGAGCGTCGTCGCCGGCTGCCCCATCTTGATATAACCGAGTCCGACTTCGCAGATCGTCTTAAGCCTGTTATGGATACGTGCAATCGTTGAGAAGAACTCGCTCGCTTCATCCACGCGCATCTCGAGAATATCGGAGATCGCCTTACCCTTGAATTTCACTTCGAGCGTCTGCGCGTTATAGCGCTTGCCCTTGCAGACCTCGCACGGAACGTAGACGTCGGGCAGAAAGTGCATCTCGATCTGAATGATGCCGTCGCCTTGACAGGCCTCGCAGCGGCCGCCCTTGACGTTGAACGAGAACCGGCCCGGCGTGTAACCGCGCAGTTTCGCTTCCGGAACGAGCGAGAATAGTTCGCGAATCTGATCGAAGGCGCCGGTGTAGGTCGCCGGATTGCTGCGCGGCGTTCGCCCGATCGGCGATTGATCGATCACCACGAGTTTGTCGAGTTCCTCCGCGCCCTTAACCGTACCGTACGTACCGCCGGCGGTGTGCCCGTGCAAGTGCTGGTTGAGCGCCTTGACCAGCACTTGATTGACGAGCGTCGATTTGCCGCTGCCGCTCACGCCGGTCACGCACGTAAAGACGCCGATGGGAAAATCGACGTCGAGGCCGCGCAGGTTGTTCGCCTTCGCGTTCTTTACTTTGAGCGCCGCGCGCGCGGCGCGGCGTTTCTTCGGGATCGGTATGAACTTGCGCCCCGAGAGATAGGCGCCCGTCTCGGACTCGGGGTGCGCGAGCACTTCCTCGATGCTGCCGTTGGTGAGGATATGGCCGCCTTCGGCGCCCGCCCCGGGGCCGATATCGACGACGACGTCGGCCGTGCGAATCGTATCCTCGTCGTGTTCCACGACGATGAGCGTGTTGCCGAGATCGCGCAGCGTGCGCAGCGTTGCGAGCAGCCGATCGTTGTCGCGCTGGTGCAGCCCGATCGACGGCTCGTCGAGAATATAGAGAACGCCCACGAGCGAACTGCCGATCTGCGTCGCGAGCCGAATGCGCTGCGATTCACCGCCCGAGAGCGTCGTCGCCGAACGCCCGAGCGTCAAATAGTTCAAGCCCACGTTGGTGAGAAACCCGAGCCGCCCGCGAATTTCTTTAAGCACTTGGTTTGCGATCTGTTCTTCGCGCTCCGTGGGCGCGAACTCGCTAAAGAAACGCTCGGAGTTCTCGATCGACATCTGGGTGACGTCGTGAATGTTGCGGCCGTTCACCGTTACGGCGAGCGCCTCGGGTTTGAGCCGCGCCCCCTTGCACTGCGGGCAGACCGAGGCCGACATGTACTTCTCGATATCTTCTTTGACGTAGTCGGAGCTGGTCTCGGCGTAGCGGCGCTGCAGATTGTTGACCACGCCTTCGAACGTCGTGCGATACTCCCACACCTTGCCGCTGCGCGATTGGTAGGCGAAGTTCTGCTCGCGCTCGGTTCCGTAGAGAATGACGTCGAGCACGTCGTCGGACATCTTCTCGACGGGCGTGCTCAACTTCACGCGATGCGTTCGCAGTACGCGTTCGAGCTGCTGGAGATAGTACGGGTTCATCGACGGGAAGCGGCCGCCGCCCAGCGACTTGCTCCAGGGAACGATCGCGCCGTCGTCGATCGACTTGTCGCGATCGGGAATGACCTTCCACGGGTCGATCTCGATCTTCTCACCCAGACCCGTGCATCCGGGGCAGGCGCCGTACGGCGAGTTGAACGAGAAAAGCCGCGGGGCCAACTCCTCAAACGAGAGCCCGCAGTGAACGCAGGCGAACGCCTCGCTGAAAGTCAGTTCGCGCGAGCCGGTCTTCTCCTCGACCAGAACCGTCACGATTCCAGTCGAGAGACGCAGCGTCGTTTCGACCGAATCGGTCAAGCGCTTGCGCACGTCGGGTTTCATGACCAACCGGTCGACGATCACTTCGATCGTATGCTTGCGCTTCTTGTCGAGCACGATCTTCTCGCGCAGTTCCTTTTGCTCGCCGTCGACGCGGACGCGCGAGAAGCCCTCTTTTCCGATCTCTTCAAAGAGCTTCGCGTACTCGCCCTTACGCCCGCGGACGAGCGGCGCCAGCACTTGAACGCGCGCGCCCTCGGCGAGTTCCATGATCGAGTCGACGATCTGTTCGCTCGATTGCGAGCTGATCTCGCGGCCGCAATTGTAGCAATGGGGAATGCCGATGCGCGCGTAGAGCAGTCGCAGATAGTCGTAGATCTCGGTCACCGTGCCGACCGTCGAACGCGGATTGCGCGAGGTCGATTTTTGATCGATCGAGATCGCGGGCGAGAGACCCTCGATGTAATCGACGTCCGGCTTCTCCATCTGTCCGAGAAACTGCCGCGCGTACGACGAGAGCGACTCGACGTAGCGGCGCTGCCCCTCGGCATAGATCGTATCGAAGGCAAGCGAGGACTTGCCCGAACCGCTGAGGCCGGTGACGACGATGAGCGCGTTGCGCGGAAGCACGAGGTCCACGTTCTTGAGGTTGTGCTCGCGCGCGCCTTTGATAACGATCGAATCGAGAGACATGCTTTTCTCTAGACCGCGGCTTGGGAGTTTAGGATGCAGCCGGCGGGGGAGCGTCGGCCGGCTGGTCGAGGGTGGGGCGCAAAACGATATATTCTCCCACAACGACCAGGGTCGCGTAGGCGACGACCACCTCCATAACGACCAGCTCGAAGATCGAGCCGATCAGCGGAATGCCGTGCAGCAGCCCCCCAAGAATCGCGGCCACGGCGGCGATCGCGATGATGAGCGCCACGACGCCGGTGGTCGCCCAAAAGTTCTTTCCGGCTAGCCGAAAGGACTCGACGAGCGCGTCAACCGCCGTCCGTTCGCCGACGATGACGCCCGGAATCGTATAGAGCACGAAGATCGCATAGAGCAAGACCGGAAGATAGAAGAGAAAATCCATCAAAAACGCGGCGATGGAACCGATTAGAAACAGCAGCAGGATCGCGATGAAGACTTGCGTGCCGTCTTTGCGTAGCGCGCTCGTACCGTCGGCGAGCGTCGCACGGCCGCGCTGCCACGCCGCCGCCGCCATGCCGGTCGTGTACGCGATCGAAACGATCGCCCCGAGCATCCGCACGACGACGGCGACGATCGAGCCGATAAAGATTGCAAAAACGCCGGGTCCGCCGTTGAGATCGCCGAGCCCGCCGAGCGAGACGCCGGCGTAGACGTCCAACAGATAGAGCACCACGCCGGTAACGATGCCGACGATAACGGCCGGTACCACGACGATCCAATTGCCGGCCAGCAGTTCCCACGCGCGACGGAACGTGCCGGTGACCGGTGCCTGCGCTTGCATCCTACGCGGGTTCGCCGAGCAGAACGGCCGCAACCTGGCCGACGGTCTCGACGGTAACGTCCGGCGGCGGCGCGCCCGCGGGCACCGTCTCGCCGTGCACGTTCATCCACACCGTGAAAAGCCCGGCATCGCGGGCCCCGCGAATATCGCGTTCGTAACGGTCGCCGACCATCGCGCTGTGCGAGGGCGCGCACGCGAGTTTGGTGCACGCGTGGGCGAAGAGCAGCGGATCGGGCTTGAGCATCCCGACCTCGTCGGCGATAAAGATCGCATCGAAGAGTTCGCCGATTTGCAAAAGCGCGATCTTCTCGCGATGCGTCTCGGCAAACCCATTGGTAACGAGCCCGAGTTTCGTGCCGCGCGCGCGCAGCGCGAGCAGCAGATCGCGCGCGCCCGGAAAAAGGGCGAGATACTTTTTGCGGTAGCGATTGTAATTCGAGGCGCTCCGGCTCGCGAGATCGCGATCGGTGAGGCCGACGGTGCCTAGCGCGTTCGACCACAGCGTCGCCCGCAGGCTCGCGAGCCGCGTCGCAAGCTGGTCGCTCGAGAGCTGCTTCCAGAATCCCTCGGCCTCGGCCACGTAGGCGGTCTTGAGAGCGAGCGCATCGATACCGTGCTCCGCCGCAACCTCCCGCGCCACTTCTTCCGCGGCGCTCTTGTAGGCGAGCGTGTCGTCGTGGAGCGTGTCGTCCAAATCAAACAGGACGCAGTGTAGATCGCGCATCCTAGAACCTTACCCGGAAACTGCGCAAGGCAAAAGCGCCGATCTCGCAATGCAGGTGTTCGCCTTCGATCGTCGCCGCGCCGCTCGCCGGGCGTTCCAGCGCATCGACGGGCTCGGCTTCGCGCATGCGAGCGCCGCAGCGCAACGCAACCGCGCGTCCCCGGCCGTCGCATTCCCGAACCCGCACGATCGCGCCGTCGCCATCCTCGGCGGGCTTGCAGGCCGCGATCGCAACGCCGTCGTCGTCGCAGGTAAAGAGCCGAACCCGCGGCTGGTGCGCGAACGTCAGCCACGCGCGCTCGATCGCGCCGATCGTCGCGCCGGCGAAAGGCGCGAACGCATAGTGCAGCCGCTGGCCGCCGAGATCGGCGCCGGGGTCGGGCCAGGTCGTACCGCGCAGCAGCGAATGCCCCAGTTGAATCCCGCCCTTGGGCAGCACGCGCGCGCTCCAGCCGTAGGTGTCGAGCGCAAAGAGGGCGAGACCCGCGTCGCCGGCGCCGCGAACCACCGCGAAGCGCTGACCCGGCACTTCAAACTTCGCACGCTCCTCGGGCGTCGTCCGGCGCGCGCCGCGCTCGACCGTGCCGTGCGGCGTACCGTACGTGACGGCCTCGGCATCGATCGGCAGCCACTGCTCCACGCGCAGCAGCGTGCGCCGCTCGCGCCAATCGAGATCCAGATCGACGCGCAGAAACGGCTCGCCGGCCTCGAGCGCGACGCGCATGGTCGCGCTCGAACGCCCGAACGTAAACGGCACGACGAGGGCGCCCGCTTCGATGCGGCACGGACCGGGCTTGGCGTGGCGTAACGTGCGCTCGTAGCCCGCGTCCACGTTCCACGCTTCCCACTTCTTGGGCCGGTCGGTGTAGAGCGCGAGCACGTTGCCCTGCGTGCAGACGTTTGGGCCGCCGGCGGCGGCGAGTTCGAGAATGGCGCCGGTGGGCGCGATTCTCGCGCGCAGCAAGCCGTTGTCGAACAGGTAGTCGCCGTCGGTCTCGAGCGGCGCGCTTGATTGCGGGCGCGCCGCGGGCGCGCGACCGCGCGGCAGCGCTTGCTGCGCGGAACCCAAGACGCTCGCAACGATTTCGCCGGCGCGCGCGTGCTCCGCAACGGCATCGGCATTCACGGCCGCGATCGACGTACCGGGCAGCACGTCATGAAATTGATTGCGCAGGACGATCTCCCACGCGGCGCGCAATCCATCGCGGAAATGCGCGAGCATCTCGCGCGGCGCGCGCACGGCGGTGCACCACGAGACGAGTTCCTCCGCCTCCGCGAGCGCGCGTTCGAGCAGCGCGTTGCCCGCCTTGAGATCGTGATGCGTCGTGTAGACGCCGCGATGATACTCCAGATAGAGTTCGCCGGCATGGACCGGCAGACGATCGCCGCGCGCGCGCAATTCCTCGAACCAGCCGCGCGGCGCGATCCAGCGGCCGTCGCGGCGTACGTCGGCGAGCATCCCGGGCGTCACGCCGCCGCCCCCGTCGCCATACCCCGCGACGATCGGTTCGTCGCGCTCGCGCGCGATCCGAATGCGTTCGGGCGTGAGGCCGCCGTCGTACGATTGCAGCAGCGCGCCGATCACTTCGCTGCCGTCGGGCGCGCGCCACGTAAACTGCGGATAGGGAAAGCGCGTGGTGTCGTTCCATTGCAGCTTGGTCGTGGCAAAAAAACGCACGCCCGCGTGCGCGAGCAGCATCGGCAGCGTGTTCGCGAAGCCGAACGAATCGGGCAGCCACGCGATCGCGGGCTCGACGCCGAAACGTTCGAGGCAATAGCGGTGCCCGAAGAGCAACTGCCGCAGCAGCGATTCGCCCGAAGGCAGGTTGCAGTCGGGCTCGACCCACATGGCGGCGACCTGCGGATCGAAGCGCCCCGCAGCCACATGCGCCGCGACGCGTGCGAACAGCGCGGGATCGTCGTGCTCCACAAAGGCGTAGAGCTGCGGCTGCGATTGCGCGAACGTAAAGGTTGGATCGCGATCGAGCAGATCGGTCGCGATGGCAAACGTGCGCGCGGCCTTGCGGCGCGTTTCTTCGTACGTCCAGAGCCACGCAACGTCCAGATGGGAGTGTCCGATCGCGCGAACGTCCCCGTCGGCCGGTTCCGGCAGCGATTCCGCGCCCTCGAGCAGTTCCGCATGCGCGTGCGGCTCGGGGTGCGAGAGGGCCTGGAGCAGCATCCATTGCAGCCCGGGGCCGGAAGGCAGCGCGTTGGTTGGCAGGGCGCGCAGTTCGACTTCGAACTGCAACGCGCGCGGCCGCTCGCACGGCGCCAACTCGACCTCGCGATGTTCGCGATCGAAAGCTCCGAGCGCGGCTCCATCGACCCGCAAAAGCGCGCCGGTTCGCGTTGCGTAGCGAATGCGTACCGGGCGCGACTGCGGTTCCAGGGTGGCCGTCAACACCGCGAGCGCGCCGGTGCGCTCCACCGGGGCGAGTGTAAGCCGCACGGTTACGGTGCCGGCCGCAATCCGATTCCGTCGATCTTGCCAACGGCGCAGCCAAAACGATACAACAACGGACACCCTCCCTTTAGCGACCTTGTACCTTCGGAGGGCTCCGTTGTTTTACCGTTCGAGTATCCGGCCGCGCCGGCTAGGGCGTCGGCGACGGTTTCGGCATCGGCATCGTCATTGGGTGTTTCATCGGCATCGGGTGCTTCATCGGCATGGGATGCGCCATCGGCATGGGATGCGCCATCGGCATGTGGCCCGGCGTCATCATGTGATGCTTCATCATCATCGTGTGACTCGGCATGGTGTGGCTCGGCATGGCGGCCGGCTGGCGATTGAACTTCTGCAGCCAATTCGCTCCGTTGGGATTGTCGTTGAGTGCGTTGGTCTGCGTGGTCGGAGCGGTGCTGCCGGTCGCCGGCGTCGCCTGATCCGGCGCGGGCGTCGTGGTACCGGCCGGGGGCGCCATCACGGGCTCTGGGGTCGCGGCCTCGGGGGGCGCCGACTCGGCCGGGGATGGAAGCTCCGTCGCCTGCGGCGCCGGACGGGCGCTCGACGGGGCGTGCGCCAAACCGACGAATCCAACGGTTGCCGCCAGGGCAACCGCAGCCGCGGTCGCGCGAATCGTTCGTAGATGCTTCATTAAAGTTTCGCTCCTTACGTGCTTGGTAACCAAGGAAGAAAGCTTTGGGAAGATCGTGTACCCGGGAATCGGCACCGTTCACGCGCTGGCCGTACGATCGGCGCCGCCCCGGGCTAGCGGCCGGCCAGTTCCTTGAGCGCCTGCTCGAAAATCTTCGGTGCCTTGCCCGCAAAAAGCAGCGACTCGTTGCCCCCCAACTGTTTGCGCAGTTCCACCAGCTCGTCGCGAAGCGCAGCCGCCTTTTCGAACTCGAGATTGGCGGCGTACTCGCGCATCTTGCGCTCGATGTCCTGCGCCATCTTGATCGCCACGTCGCGCGGCAGTTTTTCCCGCTTTAATTTCTCCTCAACGTCGGCGGTGGCGCCGACGAGTTCGAGAATGTCGCGAACCTCCTTGCGAATCGACTTCGGCTCGATGCCGTGCGCGGCGTTGAACGCGACCTGCGTTTCGCGGCGGCGCTTGGTCTCACCGAGCGCGCGCGCCATCGATTCCGTAATGACGTCTGCGTACATGATCACCTTGCCTTCAACGTGCCGCGCCGCGCGCCCAATCGTCTGCACGAGCGAGGTCTCGCTGCGCAGATAGCCTTCTTTATCGGCGTCGAGGATGCCGACGAGCGAGACTTCCGGCAAATCCAAACCTTCGCGCAGCAAATTAATTCCGACGAGTACGTCGAAGACGCCCAGGCGCAGATCGCGCAGAATCGCGATGCGCTCGAGCGTGTCGATCTCGCTATGCAGGTAACGCACCTTAAAGTTCATCTCGAGCAAGAAGTCGGTGAGATCCTCGGCCATCTTCTTGGTTAGCGTGGTCACGAGCACGCGTTCGTTGCGCGTCACGCGCAGGCGAATCTCTTCCATGAGATCGTCGACCTGATTGCGGGTCGGCCGCACCTCGACTTCGGGATCGACCAGGCCGGTCGGGCGAATAATCATTTCGACGACTTGGCTGCTGCGCCCGAGCTCGTACGTACTCGGCGTCGCCGAGACGTAGACGACCTGGTTGATATGTGCGTCGAATTCGTCGTAGGTGAGCGGCCGGTTATCGAGCGCGCTCGGCAGGCGAAAGCCGTGATCGACGAGCGAGAGTTTGCGCGAGCGATCGCCCGCGAACATGCCATGCGTCTGCGGCATCGTCACGTGCGACTCGTCGACGAAGAGCAGCCAATCCTTCGGAAAGAAGTCCAGGAGGCACCACGGCGTGGAGCCCGGTTCGCGACCGGTGAGGTGCCGCGAGTAATTCTCGACGCCGTTGCAGTAGCCGACTTCGCGCAGCATGTCGAGATCGTATCGGGTGCGGCCCTCGATGCGCTGCGCCTCGATCAGTTTGCCGTTGTCCTTGAAATACTTGAGCCGATCCTCGAGCTCGATTTCGATCGACGTAACGGCACGGCGCAGCTTCTCGTCGGGCGTGATGAAATGCTTGGCCGGGAAGATCAGCAGTTCGTCTTTGGACTCGACGTACTCGCCGGTCATCAAGTTGACGACGTTGATCGCATCGACCGTATCGCCGAAAAACTCGATGCGATGAACGAGCTCTTCATCGACGCTTACGAATTCAAGCGTGTCGCCGCGAACGCGAAAGGTTCCGCGCACGAGGTTGAGATCGTTGCGCCGGTATTGCATGTCGACGAGTTTGCGCAGGAATGCGTCGCGATTGAGTTCGCCGCCGACGCGGATCGTGACCGACATCTCCATGTAATCCGAGGGCGAACCGAGGCCGTAGATGCACGAGACCGAGGCCACGATCAGCGTATCGGGACGCGTGAGCATCGACTGGGTGGCCGAGTGGCGGAGCCGCTCGATCTCGTCGTTGATCGAGCTGTCCTTCTCGATATAGGTATCGGTGTGCGCGATATACGCTTCGGGCTGATAGTAGTCGAAGTACGATACGAAATACTCGACCGCGTTGTTGGGGAAAAAATCGCGGAACTCGGCGCAGAGCTGGGCCGCGAGCGTCTTGTTGTGGCAGAGTACGAGCGTGGGTTTCTGAACCATCTCGATGACGCGCGCCATGGCGACGGTTTTGCCCGAGCCCGTCACCCCGAGCAGCGTCTGCGCGCGGTCGCCGCGGAGCACGCCCTCGCTGAGGGCGGCGGTGGCCTTCGGCTGGTCGCCGGCGAGCGAGTAGGGGGCGACGAGTTCGAATTTCTGCGGCATGCTCATGCTAGACCGCCCCGCCCGGGGCGCGGGTTTCGCGAAGGTCGTGACCCCAGAGCGCGTGAACTGCTCTGAGGTCCGCGCTCGCCTCCCCGGAGATGCACCGTTGAGTCACAATCCACTCCTCTTCAGCGGAAATTCGAACCCGCGTCTAGCCGACGAGATCGCCAAGCGGCTGAAACTTCACGTGGGCAAAGCGCTGGTCTCGAAGTTCAAAAACGAAGAGACGCGCGTCCAGATCGGCGAGAACGTCCGCGGTTCCGAGGTCTTTGCGATCCAGTCGATCTGCAAGGCGCCCAACGGAAACGGGGTCAACGACTCGCTGATGGAGCTTCTGCTGATGATCGACGCGCTCAAGCGGGCGTCGGCGGCGCGCATCACGGCGGTCGTCCCGTACTACGGGTACGCGAAACAGGATAAAAAGACGACCGGCCGCGAGCCGATCTCCGCCAAAGTGATCGCCAACCTCCTCAAAACGGCCGGCGCCAAGCGCATGGTCACCGTGGACCTGCACGCCGCTCAGATTCAGGGCTTCTTCGACGGGCCGGTCGATAATCTCACCGCGATGCCGGTCGCCTGTAACTACCTCAAAAAAGAGGGCCTCTGCGACGACAAGATCGTGGTGGTCTCGCCCGATGCGGGCGGCGTCCATCGCGCCGAACTCTTCGCCAAGCGGCTGGGCAGTTCGCTGGCAATCGTCTTCAAACGCCGGCCGGAGCCCGACGTTTCGGAGGTTACCGATATTGTCGGCGACGTTTCGGGTAAGATCGCGGTCGTGGTCGATGATATGATCTCGACCGGCGGAACGCTGGCTAAGGCGGCGGAAGCGATCCTCGCGCGGGGTGCGACGAAAGTCTACACGATCGCCACGCACGGCATTTTCGCGGGCGATGCGATCCGCGTGCTCGAAGAGTCGCCCATCGAACGAGTGGTCGTGACCGACACGATCCCGTTCCCGGACGTGACCGAGCACCCGAAATTCGTGCAGCTCTCGATCGCCCAAACGCTCGCCGATGCGATCAATCGTATTACGACCAACCGCTCCGTCTCCGAACTCTTCACCGAAGACCCGGAGAAAAGATTGACCGAGGCCCCGCGCATCGAGCCGGAGCCCATCGCCGTACCGTAACCGTACACTAGAACTGGAGAGAACTTCATCGTGGCACAAGAATTACGACTATCGGTCCAAGACCGCGCGCAAACCGGCACGACGGGCTCGCGTGGCCTGCGCGCGCAGGGGAAAGTCCCGGGCGTCCTTTACGGTCACGGCAGCGAGCCCCAGCACGTGATCTTCGACGCGCGCGCGTTTGACGAACTCCTCCATCACGGCGGGCGCACGTCGCTCGTCACGCTCGTGTTCGATGGAAAGAAGAACGAAACGGCGCTGGTTCGCGAGATCCAAATCCACCCGGTTTCGCGCAAAGTGCTCCACGCCGACCTGCAGCGCACGTCGGCCAACGAGAGCGTTCACGCGCGACTCCCGGTCGTCACGACCGGCGTTGCTAAGGGCGTTAAAGACTCCGGCGGCGTGATGGACGTGGTCGCCCACGACCTCGAAGTCTCCGGGCCGGCGAACAAACTGCCCGACAGCATTGAGATCGACGTGAGCGAACTTGGCATTCACGATCACATCACGGCGAGCCAGATAACGCTTCCCGACGGATTCACCATGATCACGCCGGGCGATCAAACCGTCGTGGTCGTCGAGCCCTCGAAGACCGCTCAAGTGCTTGAGGAAGCCGCCACCGAAGGCGCGCCGGCTCAGGCCGAACCCGTCGTCATCGGCGAGACTCCGGAAGGCGAAGGAGCCGCTAAATAGCCGACTCCGACGTACGCCTAATCGTCGGATTGGGCAACCCGGGCAGAGAGTACGAGCGCACGCGTCACAACGTCGGATTTTCGATAGCCGACGAAGTGGCGCGTCGCTTTGCGTTAGACGGCTGGAAGAAAAAAGACAACGCGCTGCAGATCTACGATTCGCGGCGCAAGATCGTGCTCGTCAAACCCCAGTCGTTCATGAATTTGAGCGGCGCGCCGGTTCGTTTGATCGCCTCGTGGTATCGCGTGCCGCCGGCCGGCGTCTTCGTTGCGTACGACGAGATGGATATTCCCTTCGGCAAACTTCGGTTGCGCGCGTTCGGCGGCCATGGCGGCCACAACGGCATGCGTTCGCTCATCGCGACGGTGGGCGAAGGTTTTCCGCGCCTGCGCGTGGGCGTCGGCCGCCCCGAGTACGACACGATCGATCACGTCCTTAGCCCCTTCACCGAAGCGGAACGCGAGCGGTTGCCCGACGTCGTCGGCGCGGCCGCCGACGGGATCGAACGCTGGCTCGACGCGGGCATCGACGCGGCGATGCAATTCGTCAACACCTGGGCGCTCACAGACTCCGGCGAGCAAAACTCCACGAAGCCAGGCTAACGACGACCACGATCCACGCGAGCGTCCAGAGGAGCATCGGCAGCGGCGGCGGCGCCGCGATCAGAAACGGACCGCCGTAGGAATTATGCGCGGCGGCCTGCTGCATGCCGACGATCATCGCCACGGGTTCCAATCGGTACGCGGCCGCCTGCCACATCGCATCGCTCGGCAGGACGAGTTGCGAGATCGTGCCGGCGTTTACGAGGGCTTGGTTGTGGACCGCGCCGCCGATGCCGCCCACGATGCCGCCGATCCAGGCGATACCGAAGAGCACGACCGCGACGATGCTGCTCGCGATCGCGGAGAGTCGCGTGCCGAGCAGCGTCGCGAACGCGACCATGACGAGCGCGAGCAGCCAAACGAATCCGAAGGCTTCGAACGGATGCGGCGGAGCGTAGCCCGTAATCGCGCGCACGATCGTGAGTTCGGCGATCCCCGCTACCAGTAAATAGGCGCCGAGCATCAATCCGATGCCGATCGTCTTGCCGAGCAGAATCGACGCGCGCGCGATCGGACGCACGACGATCGGCAGCAGCACGCCCGACTCGATTTCGTTGGCGAGCGCGGGCGCCGCAACGAACGTTGCCGCCACCGCCAGCACGAAGCTAAACATGTACGCAATCAGCAGCACGAGCCCGGCGCTGGTCGTTCGAACTTCGAGCGGCGAGAGCGTCGCGCCGTGACGATCGTGCGCGTGCGTCAGACTGTGGAATCCCCAGGCGGTGAGCGCAACGAGCAGCGCCGTTGCGACGATCGCCGCGAGCACGAAGCGGCGGCGAACCAACTCGCGCAAGGTTACGAGCACGACATCGATCACGCGCCGTCTCCGGTCATCTGCAAAAACCGTTCTTCGAGCGAGGTTGCGAGCGGTTCGATCTCGTAGACGCGCGCGTTTGCGGCGACCAACGCCGCAACCAGTTGCGGAATCGCGTCGCGCGGTACGCCTTCCACGCGCAGCGCGTCGCCGTCGGCGACGGTCGGGCCGAACGCCGAGAGCACCGGCTCGAGCGGCGTCCCGTCGGCGCTCGCGCGCACGCGTACGCCGCGGCCGCTGCCGACGATCGCGGCGATCGGTCCGTGCGCGACGACGCGGCCCCGGTTGACGATCGCAACGCGATCGCAGACCAATTCCACCTCGCTCAAAAGGTGCGAGTTGAGGAAGACCGTGGTGCCGCGCGATTGGAGCACGCGCAAGAGTTCGCGCACGTCGTGCCGCCCGATCGGATCGAGCGCCGAGGTGGGCTCGTCGAGAAAGATCACTTCGGGTTCGCCGAGCAGCGCTACGGCGAGGCCGAGGCGCTGTTGCATTCCTTTGGAAAAGGTGCCGACCCGGTCGTCGCCGCGCGCCGTCAGGCCGACTAGGTTTAAGACGCGCGGCAGTTCGCCGGCGGATCGCGTCGTCGAGAGCCCTGCGAGTCGCGCGTGAAAATGCAGGACCTCGCGAGCGCTCAGCCACTCCTGATAGCGAAAGAGTTCGGGCAGATAGCCGATCTTGCGCCGCGTGGCACGATCGCTAAGCGGACGGCCCAAAACCGTCGCATCCCCGGCGCTCGCGCGATTGAGACCAACCAGGATCTTCACCGCCGTCGTTTTGCCGGCACCGTTTGGGCCTAGGAAACCGAAGATCTCGCCGCGCCCGATCTCAAGCGAGAGATCGGCAAGCGCGGTCACGGCGCCGTAGCGCTTAACGAGATGGTGCGCTTCGAGGGCGTTACCGGAGGCCATTGGCAAACGCCAACACGTCGTCCTCGCTCAGCGTTCCGGCGACGCCGTAAACGATGCCGTTTTTCTCCCACACCACACCGGCACCGAGTCCGGTATTATCGCCGATCGCTAAACCCGGCGCACCGCCGACCGTGATCCGCTGCGCGGTCTGCTTGTCGGGACGAATCGGAATCGGCAGCGTTTGGCTGAGATCGCCGAGCGCGCGAATCTGCGATGCGAGCTGCGGCGCGATGCCCGGCATCGCGAGCACATAGCTCTCGAGCGCCGGGAGCGTCGCGCCGGTCGACGTAACGCGTGGGGCGCGCGCCTGCACGAAGGTCAGAAACGGTTCGATGCGGCGCGTCCCTCGAGCGTGCGTACCGTAGGTCGCGACGACGACCGAGCCAAGCGCGACGCGTACCGTCGTGCCGTCGAGATTCGCCGGCATCGCCGGTAGCCGCCGGTGCTGACGCGCCGCGTAGGCGCGCGCTTTTTTCGCGCTGAACGTAAACGTAAACTCGCCCGGCGTCTGCACGTCGTACGAACGCGGCCGCGAAAGCGAGCCGGGAACGTTTTGCGGACGAAGTACGGCGAAATCGACGTGGGATTTCGCCGCGGCGAGCGATGCGAGCCGGATGTGGCGCGGACGCACGACCTCGCGCGAGGTTCCGAACCGATCCGCTCGCGGAAGCAACTTGAAATGCGTGAGATCCGTCTGCGAGATATCCACGGTCGTAAATTGCTTGGGTTGAAAGATCGTCAGAAACCCGCTCGCATAGCCGCCGAGCGGCGTAAAGATCAGGGCCAGCGCGAGCGCCGCCGCCGTCACGACGCCGATTCCAAAATGTCGTCTCATCGTTCGATTCTACCTCTTTACAGCGCCGCGGAGGGGCGTTTCGTAACGCCGTCAGGGGCAGGGATTCGCGCGGCCCGTAAACGCGGCGACGCGCGCCGCCGTTGGAGGCA
The DNA here is from genome assembly GCA_036559195.1 of Candidatus Baltobacteraceae bacterium. Lineage (NCBI taxonomy): Bacteria > Bacillati > Vulcanimicrobiota > Vulcanimicrobiia > Vulcanimicrobiales > Vulcanimicrobiaceae > Vulcanimicrobiaceae bacterium. Next base: position 28,913 of record DATBTN010000059.1, on the reverse strand, counting down.
TCGTCTCGAAGTAAGCGAGCGAGAAGCGATTCGGGCATACGGCGAGCAGTTCTTGATCGGCGCGCCGCACGACGGCCCGAATCGCGGGGGCGGGATCGCGCGTCAGCGCGAGGGCGTACCGGTCCGCGCGCGCTTCCACGCCGCGTTCGTAGCCGCGATAGAGCGGCAGCGCGATCAGATAGACGCACCCGAGCAAAGCGCCGACCAGAGCCAGGCGCGAAACCGGATCGTCGTCGCGCCGAAAACCGATGCGGTCGGCGATAAAGACCGCGAGCGCGGCGCCGACGATTGCGATCAGCGCTTCGGCGATCGCTAGGTGTAACGAGTCGTCCGCAACGAGATAGCCGATCTCGCGCGCGATCGCGAAGCGCACCTCGCCGCGCGTACTGCCCTGCAGCAGGGTGTCGGAGAGCAGAAGAGTTTGCGACGGGCCGAGCCCGATAACGTTCGCGCTGCCCGCGCGCGTTCTATCGGAGATCACGGCCTCGCGCACGCGTACGCCGCCCAGTCCGGCGCCGGAAGCGAGCGCGGCCGTCTCGGTTGCCACCGCCGGTGGTACCGCAGTCTCACGAGCAAAGGCGGGCGCGGTGAGCGGATTCGCCCACTTCACGAGCAGCGTGATCGCGATAACGCCGGCGATCGTGTAGAGATACCACTGATGGGTGCGGTCGGCGAACCACAGCACGACGCCGGCGACGACGCCGGCAATCGCCATCGCGAATAGCGCGCCCAGAAACCAATCGGCGATCCAGGCGCGCGAGAGTTCCGTCGAGATATCCATCACGCGCCACAGCCGGTATTCCGCGAATTGCGGGAGCAAGGCCGCGAACTTGGCGATCAGTACGAGCGAGGCGCCGAAAACGAAACGCACGGCAAACGCGTTTCGCATCGATCGGCGCAAGCGGTCGCGCCACGCCGCCGCCCAGCCGGAGCGCCAAAACCACGCGAGAACCAGAATCTGCAACAGCATCATCGCGATCCAGATCGGCGCGCGATAGCCTTGCAGGCGCTCCGCCGCAGCTTCGCGATCGGCGTCCACGAGCGCAATCGCCGGAGCCGATTGCAGCGTCGCCGCCGGAATCGCATCGACGCTGCGGTCGAGCGCGTTCGGGCGCGCCGTCCCCGCAAGCGCGTTGCCCCCCGCAAAAAGCACGAACAACGCCGCGAGCAGCAACCCCGCAATCGCCACGTTCGAAGCGCGTCGCCGTTTAAGCGGCTCTCGTCCTTCGACAGGCTCTCGTCCTTCGACAGGCTCAGGATGACAGGGGGGTGGCACGGTTACTTGGCGGGTTCGAGATCGGGGGCGGCTGCGGGCGTTGCGCTCCAGCCGAGGGCTTCGGCGACGATTGGAAACTGCTCGATGAAAAGGTCTTTGCAGCCCTGGGCGATCTCGCGATGCTCCAACTGCGTGCCCGGGTCGGTGCGCAGGTTGAGATAGTGGATCCAGTCGCGAACGCTGCCCTTCATATAGATCGTGGTTCCCGACGCCAGGGGCAGTAAAAAACGCGCCGATTCTTTAGCGATCCCGCGTGCGAGCGCTTCGTCGTAGAGCTTGCGCGCTTGCCCGAAATGCTCGTTCTGCGCGCGCTCGAACCATTCGAGCGTATCGGCCGGAAGATCGTCGTGCGACGACTGACGATTCTTCGCATCTTGACGTCGCGGGCGCACGCGTTCGATTTTCTGCACCGGCGCGTAGCGTAAGCTGAACTCCTGAAAATGAAAACTCCGATGGCGGAGGACCTGCGCGCTAATACCGCGCGTCGTCGCTATTTGGACGCACATATCGGCCATCTCGAAGACCGACCAGTGGCCGTGCTTGATGCAATAGCGCAGGAGACCCGCGACGTTGGGATTCTCTTGATTCTCCGGATTGCTCACGCGCGCGCAGTAGCCCATTAGGCGCTCTGCATCGGGGGTGCTCCACACGAGTTTGACGGCCATGAGCGATCATTCGCCTCGACGGCGCCAATCGCTTGCGGCGCGCCGCTATTTTTTGCCGTAGACGGCAAACCGCGAGCCGCCCAGGGCGAACGCGACGCGATCGCGGCCGGCATGCTTGCTATGATACATCGCCGCGTCGGCGAGTTCGAGCAACGCCTGCGCGCTCGTCGCATCCTGCGGATACGATGCGAGCCCGACGCTTGCGGTGATGCGCGCCTCGACGCCGAAACTCGCCGCGCGCACCGCTTCGCAAAACGCTTGCGCGCGCGCGATCGCGACGGTCTTCTGTGCGTCGCGAATGATCGCGCAAAATTCGTCGCCGCCGTTGCGCGCGACCACGTCGACGCCGGGCACGGCGTGATCGCGCAGCAGCGCCGCCATACGTTGCAGCACGACGTCGCCGGCTCCGTGTCCGAAGCGGTCGTTCACCGCTTTGAAATCGTCGGTGTCGATGAACCAGAGCGAAAGCGTCGTTGCGGGTAAGAGCCGCACGTGCGCGACGTCGTCTTGCAGACGGCTTCGAAAAGCGCGCGGCGTCAGCAGGCCGGTGAGGCCATCGTAGGTCGCGCTCGCGCGATCCGCTTCGCGTTCGGCGGCAAGCGCGAACGGAGACGCGGTCTGCCCGACCGCGCGAACCAGCGCATCGGGCTCGCCGAATGCTTCCGCGCGCGCCGATGCGACGTAGACCACGGCGGCGAGGCCCCGGCCGTCGAGCATCGGAATCGCGAGCGTGGCCCGATCGGTCGGCATCAATTTGCGCGCGTCGTCGCCGGATTGGGCGCGATGCGCGCAGAGAGCCGCGCGCGCGGGCAACGAGTCGGACGCGTCGCGCCTCAGACGCAGCCCCCGAAAGTGCTCGCTGCGGCCGCCGCCGGCAAAGACGCACGCGAGTTCCTCGGTCTCCGGAACGAAGACCAGCACGTCGTCGATCGCCGGGTCGAGCACGCGCAGCGTACGGTCGAGCGCGATCAGAACGGCGGCGCTGGATTCGCGCGAGGCCGCGGTGAGGATGCGAACGGCCTCCAATACATCGGATTCGCGGCGTTCCACCCGCCGCAGCGAACGTTCGTAAAACTTTACGAGCGCCGACGCGCGAACGAGCAGGCACGCGAGGAGAACCGCGGCGCCGCCGACAAGCGTCAACACAACTTCGTACACTCTAGCTGAGGTCAGTACCCATCGAGCACACCGATCGGTCATCCCCGCAACCCGAACCGCAGGCCTTCGAGGCCAACGCGCGCGGCATCGCCTTGCGCGCGTCGGGTCAACAAGCGCAAGCCATCGAGGCGTTCCGCGCGGGCGCCGCGCTTCACCCCGAGGTTGCCGAATTGCAATGCAATCTGGCGATCGCGCTCGATGAGTCGGGCGACGGCGCCGCGGCGCGGCAAGCCTACGAGGCCGCGATTCGAGCCGATCGAGGTCTGGTCGCCGCGCACGTCGGACTAGGCGGCCTCGCCTCGCGCGCGCAGCGATTCGACGACGCGCGACGGCACTATCTCGATGCCTTAACGGCCGAGCCGGATAACGTAGCCGCCAATTTGGCACTGTACGAACTCGCGCAGGTCGCCGGGCGCCGCGAAGACGCGCTCGCGTTTCAATTGCGCGCGCTGGAACGTCAGCAGCTCTTCAGCGCGATCGCGCCTCAGGAGCGGCGACGCGTCTTGGTGTTGCTGCGCCCGGGGGACTGGCAGGCAAATATTCCGGTCGATTTTCTGTTCGATGCGCAAACCACGACCGTTCATAAGTTCTTTCTGCTGGGCCGTGACTCGCTCGCGGCGGCGGCGCGGCTTCCGGCCTGCGACGTGATCTTCAACGCGATCGGCGAAGCCGACGACGCGCTCGAGTCGCTGGAGATCGCGAGCGCGATCGTCGAGCGGCTCGGTTTGCCGGCGATCAACGATCCCGCACGCGTGCTCAACACCAATCGGGTCGCGCTCGTCGACGTGCTTCGCGGAATCGAGTCGTGCGTCACGCCGTCGGTCACGCGCGTAACGCGCGAAGACGTTGCGGCGCATCGGCTTCCGATCGAGGCTCCGCTGCTCGTGCGCCCGGTCGGTTCCCATGCCGGACACGATCTCGCAAAGATCGACGCGCTCGCCGACCTCGACGCGTATCTCGAGAGCGCGCGCGCGGAGTTTTTCTACGTGAGTCCGTTCGTCGAGTATCGGCAGCCCGACGGCTTCTACCGCAAATATCGCATCATCTGCGTCGACGGCGAACCCCACGCCTATCATCTCGCGATCTCGCCGAATTGGATGATTCACTATTACAACGCACCGATGGCCGAACAAGCGTGGATGCGGGCGGAAGAGGAGCGCTATTTGGCCGACTTTCCGTCGGTCTTCGGACCGCCGCTGCAGCGCGCGCTGCGCGAGATCGCCCGCGCGATCGGCCTCGATTACTTCGGCATCGACTGCAGCATCGATCCGGCCGGCAACCTGCTGGTTTTCGAAGCGGATCCGGCCATGATCGTGCACATGCAGGATCCCGTCGAACTCTTCGGTTACAAGCGGCTCTACGTGCCGCAGATTTTCGCCTCGCTCGAACGGCTGTTGGATTCTCGTGCTCGATCCCGCTGACTGGAGCGCGTTTCGCGCGCAGGCGCATCGCGCGCTCGACGACGCCATCGACTTTCTGCACGACGTGCGCGAGCGGCCCGTGTGGCGCGCGGTTCCCGAGGACGTGCGGGCGCATTTGCGCGAACCGCTTCCGCTCGAGCCGTCGAGTTTCGAAGACGTCTACGCCGATTTCACCGAATCGATCATGCCGTATGCGACCGGAAACATCCATCCGCGTTTTTTCGGTTGGGTGCATGGCAGCGGTACGCCGAGCGGCGCGATCGCCGACCTGTTGGCCGCAACGATGAACTCGAACGTGGGCGGCCGCGATCACGGTGCCGTCTACGTGGAACGGCAAGTGATCGCGTGGTTCGCGGCGCTCTACGGCTGGCGCGCGAGCGCGTCGGGGATCCTCGTAAGCGGTACCTCGGCGGCGAATCTCATCGCGGTGCTGGTCGCACGCACGAAAGCGCTGGGGCCGCAAGTGCGCGAAGACGGGCTGGACCAATCGACGCGCAAACTCGTCGGTTACGCATCGGCGGCGACGCACAGCTGCGTGCGCAAAGCGTTCGAGACCGCCGGGCTTGGCTCCGCGGCGTTGCGCGTGCTGCCGGTTGACGAGCGGCATCGCGCGCAGCCGCAGCTCGTCGCCGAGTGCATCGCCCGCGATCGCGCCGCCGGGTACGTGCCGTTCTTCATCGTCGGAACCGCCGGATCGGTCGATACGGGGGCGATCGATCCGCTCGACGAACTCGCCGCGCTCGCGCACCGCGAGGGGCTGTGGTTTCACGTCGACGGCGCGTTCGGCGCGGTCGCGTATCTCTCCGAAACGCTGCGGCCGGCGCTGCGCGGCATCGAAGCGGCCGACTCGATCGCCTTCGACTTTCACAAGTGGCTGCACGTGCCGTACGACGCCGGCTGCGTGCTGGTGCGCGACGGCGACCTGCATCGCGCCACGTTTGCAACCGAAGGCCCGTATATCACACGTATGCCGCGCGGACTGGCGGCGGGCACGCCGTGGTTCGCCGATTTCGGGACCGATCTTTCGCGCGGCTTTCGCGCGCTCAAGGTTTGGTTCACGATCAAGGAACACGGCTCTCGGCGTCTGGCCGCAGCGATCGAACGCAATTGCGAGCAGGCCCGTTACCTGCAGCGATTGCTCGAAGCGGATCCGCGCTTCGAAATACTCGCACCCGCCACGCTCAACATCGTGTGCTTTCGCTATCGCATCCCGGGGGCGAGCGATGAAGCGTCCGATCGCTTCAACGACGAACTGGCCATTCGTCTGCAGGAGAGCGGCGAAGCCGTGCTCTCCTCGACTACGATCTTCGGCCGGCGCGCCTTGCGCGCCAATATCACCAACCACCGCAGCACCCAAGCCGATTTCGATCACCTCGTCCAAATCCTAGCCGCCCTCGGCGACGCGCTACTAGCCACGCAAACCGCGTAAAACGCGGCTCGGCCCAGCGGGCCGAACGCGACGGGCGGCTCGGCCCAGCGGGCCGAACGCGACGGATTCGGCCGCAGGCCGAATCCTCTACCCAATTTTTGGTATGGTTCGGCCGGTGCGCTAGACGTACGCTCGCCTGGGGTGGAGTACTCGCACACTTCTTTCCGGGGGAGCAACACATGAAAAAACTCAGTGCCGTAGCACTGGTGGTCGGCTTAGCCACGGCCGCCTGCTCGGGTCAAGGCGGGGGCGGAGCCGTGCCGCCTATCGGTTCGCAGCCGCAAGCTAGCGCCGTCGGCGCGGGCAATAGCCGCGCCGCTAAATCGGTCGCGGCCGCACCCAGCGGATGGGCTTCCACGGCCACCCAATCGGTCGGCCTTCTCAACGCAAGCGATCTCGGGGCCGTATCGGGTTCGAAGCCGATGACCGTGCGCCTCGGGCTCCAGATGCGCAACGCCGATGCGCTCAAATCGCTCGTCGCCTCCGGGCAAACGATCGATCAATCGGCGCTCGCAACCCAGTACGGACCAACGCAAGCGCAAGTCGCAAGCGTGACGTCGTACCTGCAGAGCCAAGGCTTCACCAACGTGAGCGTCGAGCCCAACAACCTGCTCGTTAGCGCCGACGCGACGGCGGCGGTAGTGCAAAAAGCCTTCAACACCACGATTCACTCTTTCACGCAGAACGGCGCGACGGTGCTTGCAAACGTTGCGCCCGCTTACGTTCCGCAATCGCTTTCGGGAACCGTGGTGGCCGTGCTCGGCTTGAACACGGCGCAGATGATGAAACCCAAGCCGCAGCTCAAACCGACGGCGTGCATCAAGTCCGTCAATACGCCGGTCGCGCCGACATGCGTGCGTTTTTACGACCCGGCCACCTTCCAAATCACCTACGACGCCGGGAACACGCCGTCCGGTTCGAATACGGCCGTCGCGATCATGGCCGAAGGCAACGTAAACTCATCGATCGCGGATCTACGCGTCAACGAATCGCATTTCAACCTGCCGCAAGTTCCGGTGAACGTCGTGCCCGTCGGGCTGCCCAGCACCGATACGGCCGGTGCCGATGAATGGACGCTCGACATGACGTATTCGAGCGGGATCGCCGGCAACCTCAAGGCGCTCTATCTCTACGACACCACGTCGCTTACCGATTCCGATATCGCACTGGAATACAACAAGTGGGTGACGCAGCACCGCACGAACATCGGCAACTCGTCGTTCGGCGGCTGCGAGTTCGGTCCGTACCTCGACGGCTCGATGCTCGTTGACGACGAGATCTTGCTCGAAGGCGCCGCACAAGGCCAAACGATGTTCGTTTCGACCGGCGACTCCGGCGGTTTCTGCGGAGTCGGCGTACCCAATGGCGTGCCGGCAGGCGCACCCTTCGTCGAATATCCGGCGGCTTCGCCGTACGTCGTCGCGGTCGGCGGGACCGACCTGTTTTCGAATGCCGACGGCACCTACAAAGGCGAGAACTCCTGGGAAGCCGGCGGCGGCGGGTTGAGCCAGTTCGAATACTCCCCGTATTGGGAAGCGAGCGAACAACCGGTGAGCGCGCAGGGTCAGAACTTCCGCGGATTGCCCGACGTGGCGATGGATGCCTCGCTCGAATCCGGCGCGCTGCTCTACACCTCCGGTTCGGCGGTGAACGGTTCGTGCACGCCCTGCACGTCCGGCGGAACGAGCCTCGCATCGCCACTCGCGGCCGGCGTTTTCGCTCGCCTGCAGACGGCGCACCACAATACGCTCGGCTTCGCGCCGCCGCTCTTCTATAACAACTATCACGCGCACGCCGCCCCGGGAACCGCACTGCTCGGACCGCCGCCGACGCAGCCGATCGGCGGATTCCACGACGTGCTGACCGGCTCCAACGTCACCTATTCGGCACTTCCACGCTACGATTACACGACCGGACTGGGCAGCTTCGATATCTCAATCGCCAACGCGCAGATCGGACAATAGGGATGCGCATGACGAAGCGTATCGGCGCAACATTCGCGGTCGCCGGCATGTTGGCTGCGACCGCGTGCGCCGGCCACGGCGGCTCGCTGCCGCCGATCGGATCGCAATCTCCGGCGAGCTCCGGCGCGGCGACCAGCCGCGCCGTCTCCGCGGCGGCGGCAGCTCCAAGCGGGTGGGCACCGACGGGTACGCAAGCGCTGCAGCTTGCAAATGCGAGCGATCGGGGAGCCCTCGCCGCATCGACTCCGCTAACCGTGCGGCTGGGCCTGCAGCTGCGCAATGCCGACGGGCTCAAAGCCGCCGTCGCCGGCGGCACCAGGGTCGATCCGTCCGCGTTCGACGCGCAATACGCGCCCACGCCGGCACAAGTCGCTGCCGTCACGGCGTATCTGCGCGGTCAAGGGTTCACCAACATCGCCGTCGAGCCGAACAACCTGCTGGTGAGCGCCGACGCAACGTCGGCTATCGTGCAGAAGGCTTTCGATACCACGCTGCACGCGTTCACGCAGCAAAATACGAACGTCTTCGCCAACACGTCGCCGGCGTTCGTGCCGCAATCGCTCTCGGGCATCGTGGTCGCCGTGCTCGGGCTCAATAACGCCGTGAAAGTACGCGCCGCGCCGATCACTCCGTGCGGCATCGGATCCGGGGCGACGTGCGTTCGCTTCGACTACAATCCATCGACGTTCTGGAAGACGTACGACGTCGGCAGTACGCCGGCCGGATCGAATACGTCGGTCGCGGTGATGGCCGAAGGAGACGTCTCGTCGGTGATCGGCGATCTGCGCGTCGCCGAAAGTCATTTCGGGCTGCCGCAGGTTCCGGCGAGCGTCGTGCGGGTCGGGCTCGCGAGCCCCGACGTGGCGGGCGTGGACGAATGGGATCTCGACACGCAAGCGTCGAGCGGCATGGCCGGCGCGCTCAAGCATCTCTATATCTACGCAACCACGTCGCTCACCGACTCCGATATCGCGCTCGAATATAACAAGTGGGTGACGCAGGACCTCGCGCAGATCGGGAACTCGTCGTTCGGCGGCTGCGAATTCGGGCCGTATCTCGACGGCTCGATGCTCGTCGACGACGAGATCCTGCTACAAGGCGCGGCGCAAGGCCAGACGATGTTTGCCTCGAGCGGCGATACCGGATCGTTTTGTTCGGTCGGAACGCCCAACGGCGTTCCCGCCGGCGCGCCGCTAGTCGAATATCCGGCAGCGTCACCATACGTGGTGGCGGTTGGCGGCACGACGCTGCTGAGCAACGCGGATGCAAGCTACGAAGGCGAGCTCGCGTGGAACGCCGGCGGCGGCGGCGTTAGTCAGTTCGAGTACTCGCCGTACTGGCAGCAAGGCGTACAGCCGAGCAATCCGAGCGCGGCCGGCGCGCCGGTCAGCCTACGCGGTTTGCCGGACATCGCGATGGACGCGGATCCGAACACCGGCGCCGACGTTTACGTGGGCGGTGCGCTCACGGTCATCGGCGGCACCAGCCTCTCCTCGCCGCTCGCGGCGGGCGTCTATGCGAGACTGCAAAGCGCGCATGACAACGCTCTGGGCTTGGGATCGCCCGCCTTCTACAAGATCTATTCGCAAGCGACGCCCGGTGCGCCGGTGGCCGGACCGCCGCCTACCCGCGCTTACGGCGGTTTCCACGATATTCTCACGGGCGGCAACGGCGCGTATAGCGCGCTGCCGGGCTTCGACTACACCACGGGTCTCGGCACTTTCGACGTCAGCGCAACCAACGCGACGATCGGAAAATAGCTCTCCCCGGGCGACGCAACGGGTGCCGCATTGCAACATGCGGCACCCGTTGCGCTTTTAGCCGGCCGGTTTTTTCGGCAGCGGACGGGCGGGATTACCCGCGACGCGTTCGCCGGCGGCGACGTCTTTGATTACCACGGCCGACGCACCAGTCAGCGCGCCGTCGCCGATCGTCACCGGCGCTACCAGCGACGTGTTGGAGCCGATGAACACGTTCTCGCCGATCGTCGTGGGGTGCTTGGTGGTGCCGTCGTAGTTGCACGTGATGGTGCCGGCGCCGATGTTGCTGCGCGCGCCGATCGTCGCATCGCCAAGATAGGTTAGGTGTCCGGCTTTGACGCCGCGCGCGAGGCGCGAGTTCTTTACCTCGACGAAATTGCCGACGTGCACGTCCGCCGCTAGCTCGGTGTTGCCGCGCAGATGCGCGAAAGGCCCGATCCGGACGTGGTTTCCGACGGTGCTGTCGATCACGACGCTCTCGCGTACGCTCACGTCGTCGCCGAGCCGGGCGTTCGAGAGGCGCGCGTTAGGCCCGATCACGCAGCGTTCGCCGATCTCCGAGAGTCGCCCGATCGTCGTGTTCGGATAGACGATCGTATCGCGTCCGATGGTGAGTTCCGGTTCGAGATAGGTCGTCTCCGGATCGACGATGGTCGCGCCGTCGCGCATGTACCGCGCGCAGAGCCGCGCGTTGAGTTCTTTGCGGGCGATCGCGAGTTCGACGCGGTCATTGATACCGAGTACGTGGAGGTGATCGTTCGATTTTATCGGCACGACTCGTTTTCCGTCTTGGGCGAACATCTCCACCATGTCGGTGAGGTAGTATTCTTTTTGCGCGTTGTCGTTGCGCAGGTGCGCGATGCCCGCGCGCAGCGCCGATTCTTCGAACGCGTAGATGCCGGCGTTCATTTCGTCGACGGCGAGTTCGGCGGGAGTTGCGTCTTTGACTTCGACGATGCGCTCGACGCCGTCGCCGCTGCGGATCACGCGCCCGAAGTTCGAGGGTAGCGGCATCGTCGCGGTGACGATTGCGAGCGCCGCGCCCCCCGCGCCGTTACCCGCAAGCGCGCCCAGGATCTCCTCGAAGATTCCGTCGTCGACGAGCGGCATGTCGCCGTAGGCGACGATCACGCGTCCGCCCTCGCGCGCTTCCAATTGCCGCAGCGCCACTTGCACGGCATGCCCGGTTCCGAGCTGCTCTTGCTGAACGATGCTCGCTACGCCGAAATCCGCGAGCAGTGGATCGAGTTCGGGGTTGCTGACCACCACGATCTCGTCGACGCCGGCGCGCCGCAGCGAGGCCAAGACGTGCCAAAGCAACGGACGGCCGCACAGATCGTGCAGCACTTTGGGCATCGCGCTCTTCATGCGCGTACCTTTGCCCGCCGCTAGGACGATCGCTCGAACGCTCATGCTTGGTTCTCTCCTACGCCGGCCGCGGTCAACTGCTTCCACGCTTTCTGCTCGGCCGCGCTCGCGCCGCCGAGCAATTCCAACGCGAAACGCAGGCGCTCGCGCACGAGGTCGCGGCCGAGCATCTCGATCGCATCGTAGAGCGGCACCGAAGTGGGGCTGCCGGTGATCGCAACGTAGAACGGGCGCGCGACGTCGCGAAACTTTCGTTCGAGCGTTTCGGCAACGCGCTTGAGCACCGCCTCGATTCCGGCGAGATCCCAAACGCGCAGCGCATCGAATTCCCACATCGCGAGTTGGAACGCCTGACGCAGCGCTGCATCGTCGAGTTTGCCGCCGCGCAGATCCTGCGCCGTAATGGCAACGCGGCCCGCGAAAAAGAACGCGAGCAGCGGCCCGAGATCGCTCAAGCGTTCGATGCGGGGCTGCGCGAGGCGCGCGATACGCTCCAGACGCGCCGGTTCGAATGCCCAGGCCCGCACGCGCTCCATAAAGGCCGGCGCGTCGAGCACTTCGCGCAGATAGCGCCCGTTGAGCCAGTTGAGTTTCGCGACGTCGAAAACCGGACCGCCGAGCGCGATATGATCGAGCGTAAACCGTTCGATCAATTGCGGGAGCGTCATCAGCTCTTCGCCCTCAATCGCATGCACCGCGAGCAACCCCAAGAAGTTACAGAGCGCCTCGGGCAAATAGCCCATCTCTTCGTAAAACAGAATACTCGTGGGATTCTTGCGTTTGCTCAGCTTGCTCTTATCGGGATTGCGCAGCAGCGGCAGGTGCAGCAGCGCGGGGGCTTCCCACCCGAAATAGCGGTAGAGCAACACGTGCTTGGGAGCGGAACTCACCCACTCTTCGCCGCGGATGACGTGCGTGATCTCCATCAGGTGATCGTCGACGACGTTGGCCAGATGGTAGGTCGGCATGCCGTCGGACTTCACCAGCACCTGCATGTCGACCGCGTTCCATTCGAACTCGATCGGTCCGCGACGCAGATCGTTCACGACGCAGACGCCTTCAGACGGCACGCGCATCCGCACGACATACGGTTCGCCCCGCGACTCGCGCGCCGCAACCTCCGACGCGCTCAACGCGGTACAGAGGCCGTCGTAGCGCGGCGGCTGCTTGGCGGCGCGCTGCGCCTCGCGCATCTCTTCCAGTCGCGCGGGGCTGCAGAAGCATTTAAAAGCGTCTCCGGCCGCAAGCAGCCTCGCCACGTGTTCGGCGTAGATCGCGGAGCGCTCGCTCTGCCGGTAGGGGCCGTGAGGACCGCCATTGTCCGGCCCCTCGTCCCACGACAGCCCCAGCCAATGCAGCGAATCGAGAATCGCAGTTTCGGATTCCCGCGTGCTGCGCGCGCGGTCCGTATCCTCGATGCGCAAAACGAACTCGCCGCCATGCTTCTTCGCAAAACAATAGTTGAGCAACGCGACGTATGCGGTGCCGACATGCGGGTCGCCCGTAGGCGACGGGGCGACGCGGGTTCTAACCTTCAAGCTTAGCCGACGAGTTCGCGGCGTTGACCGCCTTCGCGCTGAACGAAGTCGATGATGTTGGCAAGCGGCGCGCCGGGCGTGAAGATCTCACGAACGCCGCGATGGCGAAGCTCGTCGGCATCTTCCGGGGGGATCGTGCCGCCGCCAAAAAAGACGATGTCGGCCGCGCCCTGGGCTTTGAGCTGATCGACGATCAGCGGAAAGAGCGTCATGTGCGCGCCCGAGAGAATCGAGAGGCCGATGCCGTCGGCGTCTTCTTGAATCGCGGTTTGAACGATCTGCTCGGGGGTCTGAAAGAGCCCCGTGTAGATGACCTCCATCCCCGCGTCGCGCAGCGCGCGCGCGATGACTTTGGCGCCGCGGTCGTGCCCGTCGAGACCCGCTTTGGCGATCACGATGCGTAACGGTCTAGCCATGAACTCCCTTATGCTCGCAACTCGCGTCGCGTTTGACGCGATCGAGTTCGCGGCTCAAGCGCAGCGCTTCTTCGAGCTTGCGCATAACTTCTTCGAGGGTTTGCCGAACGGCGAGCCGTTCGATTTCGGTGTGTGTCCGCATGGTACTCATTAGAACGCAGCGCGCTCCGTGTATCTCCCGTAAACCGCGACCATAGCTTCCACGATCTCGCCCTCGGTCGCGTAGGCGTTGACCGCGTCGATGAGATGCGGCATCACGTTGTCGAGCGGGTCTTTACAGGCCCGCTGCAAGCCTTCGAGCGATCGCGCGACCGCGTTCGCATCGCGCTGCGCGCGTATGGCGCAAACCGATGCCGATTGTCCGCGTTCGATCTCCTCGCCGATCTTGAGCAGATCGAGATCGCCGCGTCCCTCTTCTTTTTGGAACGCGTTGACGCCGACGATGACGCGATCTTTCGTTTCCAGCGAACGCTGGTAGCGATAACTCGCGTCGGCGATTTCGCGCTGGAAGAAGCCGGCCTCGATCGCTTCGATCACGCCGCCGTATTCCTCGATCTGCCGGAAGTACTCTTCGGCTTGCGCCTCCATCGAATCGGTGAGCGCTTCAACATAGTACGAGCCGCCGAGCGGATCGACCACGTTGGTGACGTTGGTCTCGTAGGCGAGCACCTGCTGCGTGCGCAGCGCGATCTCCACGGATTTCTCGGTTGGGAGCGCCAGCACTTCGTCCATCGAGTTGGTGTGCAGCGATTGCGTTCCGCCGAGCACCGCAGCCATCGCCTCGAACGCGACGCGCACGATGTTATTCTCCGGCTGCTGGGCGGTCGCGCTGCAGCCGGCGGTCTGCGTGTGGAAGCGCAACTGCCACGAGCGCGGATCTTTCGCGCCGTACTTCTCCTTCAAACGGCGCGCCCAAATGCGGCGTGCGGCGCGGTACTTGCAGATCTCCTCAAAAAAGTCGATGTGCGCGTTAAAGAAAAAGGAGAGCCGCGGCGCAAACGAGTCGACGTCCATGCCGGCCTTCATGCCGGCCTCCACGTATGCGAACCCATCGGCTAGGGTGAACGCGAGTTCTTGCACGGCGGTCGAGCCGGCTTCGCGAATGTGATAGCCCGAGACGGAGATCGAGTTCCACTTCGGCATCTCGTCGCGCGTGAAGCGCATCATATCGACGAGCACGCGCATGTGCGGGCGCGGCGGAAATATCCACTCTTTTTGCGCGATGTACTCTTTGAGAATATCGGCTTGAATCGTTCCGCCGAGTTTCGCGCGCGGGATGCCCTTCTTTTCGGCCGCCGCGATGTACTGCGCGAGGGCGATACAGGCGGGACCGTTGATCGTCATCGAGGTCGTGATGTCGCCCATGTCGATGCCGTCGAAGAGCTGCTCCATATCCGCGAGCGTATCGATCGCGACGCCGCAGCGGCCAACCTCGCCGCGCGCCTGCGCGGCATCGGAGTCGTAGCCCATGAGCGTCGGCATGTCGAACGCGACCGAGAGCCCGTGCTGGCCCTGCGAGAGCAGGAAGTGATAGCGCTCGTTGGTTTGCTTCGCGTTACCGAAACCGGCGAACTGACGCATCGTCCACAAGCGATCGCGATACATGTTGGGATGAATGCCGCGCGTGTACGGGTACTGCCCCGGCCAACTTACATCGCGCGCGAGATCGAGATGCTCGACGTCCTGCGGACCGTAAACGGGCTTAAGAGGAAGATCGGAAATGGTACGATCGACCGCGCCCGAGCCAGGACCTTTACGGCCCTTACCCTTGGCGGCGGCAGCTTCCCATTGCTCTTGCTGCTGGACGAATTGCGTTGTCGGTTGCGCGCCGAGCCCGCTCGGACGCTCGATCATTTTGGCCAAGATAGCCTCTTCATTCAACGTGCGCAGTGTATTTTCCCAAGACGGCGCGCGGAAGGCAAGCCCCTGAAGTCGGAGGCCGTCTCAGGCGGGATGGCCCGTCAGCCCTTTGACCGCCGCGCGATTTCGCGGCGCACGCGCCGGTTCGTCGCCCGCTTCGGCGCCCGCGCCGAAGGCCTGGAGCACCCGGTCGGCGGCCGCGTAGGGATCGATGCCGGTGGCGATATCGCCGTCGAGTTCGCGCTCGAGCCGGCGCTGCAGATGCCCCAGAGCCAGCTGGCGCACCTGGTGCACGTAGGCCTCGCGCCGTTTTTGGTCGAGTTCGCCGCTGCTTGTCAGATAGGCGAGGTGCGTCTGTACGGCCGTCCAGAGATCGTCGATTCCGTCGCCGGCCAAGGCGTTGGTCATCACGAGCTCCGGCACCCAGCCCGAGAAATCGAGCATCTCCATCATCGAGCGAATCTCGCGTTTGAGCTGATTGGCCATGGGGTGGTCGGCCTTGTTGACCACGAAAATATCTGCGACTTCCATGATCCCGGCTTTGAGCACCTGAATCGAGTCGCCGCTGCCGGGCTGCAGCGCGACGATCGTGGTCTGCGCGAGTTCGGCGATCTCGATCTCGGACTGGCCTACGCCGACGGTCTCGATCAGAATCACGTCTTTGCCAAAGGCATCCATCAGCGAAACGGCGTCCGCGGTCGCGCCCGCGAGCCCGCCTAAGTGACCGCGGCTGGCCATCGAGCGGATGAAGACGTCGCTATCGGTGAAGTGTTCGGTGAGACGAATGCGATCGCCAAGCAGCGCGCCGTGGGAAAACGGCGAGGACGGGTCGACCGAGATGACGCCGACCGTCTTGCCGAGCGCGCGCGCTTTACGCACGAGGGCCGAGCTCAGCGTCGACTTGCCCACGCCCGGCGGCCCGGTCAATCCGATGGTAAGCGCCCGCCCGGTTTTGCCGTAGAGCGCGCGCATGAGTTCGGCGCCGCGACCGCCCTCGCAGAGCGAGATGGCGCGCGCGAGCGCGCGCGGAGAGCGGGCCTCAAACTCCCGCAGGAGGGCGGCATGTTCGGTTTGGGTCAAAGCGCCTTTTAGATTAATTTTGCGAGATGCCGAAGCCTCCGTTACTCCGGGCGCGAACGAGCCGACGATGCAAGCCAACGTCGCCGCGCCGCCCCAACACCCTCGCGAACAGATCGGAGCGATCGCGCTCGGGCCGGAGTCGTAGCGAGTCTTGCGTTTACACCGATCGCGGCTCTTGGCGGGCCTCGCACTTGCCGTCGTGCTTCTGCGCGCCATTGCGCCCGCAAACGCGCAGGACGTCTCGCTGCCGATGACCGGCCAGCGCATCCGGCCGATCGAAGCGAGTTCGCTCTTTCACACGCTCTTCACCGACTTCTTTAGCGAGCGCGACGGCACGACGTACGTGCAGACGGGCGATATCCCCGCGATGTGGCTGCGCGATTCGAGCGCGCAGACGCTGCCGTACGTGCGCTTCGGCCGGTATTACCCGATTCTCTCGCTGCGCATCGACGAAGTGATCCAGCGCAACGCCCGCAACGCGATCGCCGATCCGTACGCGAACGCGTTTCAAGCCAACTATCACGTGTGGGAACGCAAGTGGGAGGTCGATTCGCTCGCGTGGCCGGTGCTGCTCGCGTGGACCTACTGGCGCGAAAGCCGCGACCGCCATCTTTTTACCTCCGATCTGCACGAGGCGCTGCGCACGATCGTCGCCACGTATCGCTGCGAACAGCATCACGATCGCTGCGACCGCTACAACTACCCGTACCGCGTGGCCACGCACGACGCCTACAACGATGCGACCGGCATGATCTGGGATGCGTTTCGCCCGTCCGACGACGCCGTGACGTATCGCTTCAACATACCTCAAGAGGCGATCGCGGTCGTGGCCTTGCTCGAAATCGGGCGGCTCGCGCGCAGCGGCTGGCATGACGCGCGTCTTTCGCACGATGCGGATACGCTCGCGCACGAGGTTCAGGTCGGCATCGAACGGTACGGCCGCGTCTACAATCCCGCGCTCGGCGGTTGGATCTACGTCTACGAGACCGATGGTTTGGGACACGACAAGCTCATGGACGATGCGAACGTGCCGAACCTGACGTCGCTGCCGGCGTTGGGGTGGTGTTCGAACGAAGACCCGGCCTATCTCAACACGCGCGCGTTCGCACTCTCCAAACGCAATCCGTACTATTTCAAAGGACGCTATGCCGAGGGACTCGGCAGCCCGCATACGCCCGCCGGATTCGTGTGGCCGCTCGGCATCATCGCGCGCGCGCTCACGGCCACGTCGAGCGCCGAAGTCGACGAAAGCATCACGACCCTCGCGGAGACCGACAGCAAAGACGGACTCATTCACGAGAGTTTCTATCCCGACGGCTACTGGCGATTCACGCGCGCCGAATTCGGTTGGGCCAACGCATTTTATGCCGAGCTGATCTTTCGCAGCATCGCCGGCTTCCCCGCGATTGCCTTTCCGCCGGGCGGCACCGTGCTGCCCTTCGAAAAACGCAGCGCGACGCCGCGGCTGGCGGGGCCGCGCCTCCAGCTGCACAACGCCCAACTCTTGATCAAGACGTTAGGCGATCTGCTCGAACGCGCAAAGGACCGCAACTCGCTCTAGGCGGCCCCCACTCGACGAAACGCCGTTAGGCGCCGTAGCGGCGTTGGCGGTCGCAGAAGTGCCGGACCGCGTCGGCAAAGTGCGCCTGCGTGAAGTCCGGCCACATCGTCGCGACGGTCAAGAGTTCGGTGTACGCGAGTTGGTAGAGCAGGAAGTTCGAGATGCGGTAATCGCCGCCGGTACGAATGAGCAGATCGGGATCGGGCGATTCGGGCGCGTACATCCGCGAGCGCAGCGTGGATTCGTCGATCGTGCCGGCATCGAGGCGGCCGCCGGCGACGTCGAGTGCGATCGAACGAACGGCCTGCAGAATCTCCGCCCGGCCGCTGTAATTGAGCGCGAGATTCAGCACGAGGCGGTGATTCTGCTGCGTCGAGCGCACCAGGTCGCGCAGTCCGGCGCGAGCGGCAAACGAAAAGGGCTCGACGTCGCCAACGATCTTCACGCGCACGCCCTGACGCGCGAGGGCCGATTTTTCGCTGCGCGCGAAGGCGGCGCAGAGATACATGAGCAGGGCGACCTCGGTCGAATCGCGCCGCCAATTCTCGGTCGAAAACCCGAAGACGGTCAGCGTGCCCACGCCCGAGTCGATCGCCGCGCGCACGGCGGCACGCAACGCCACGATGCCCCGCCGGTACCCTTCGGCGATCGGCAGACCGCGAGCCGCCGCCCAGCGGCGGTTGCCATCCATGATGATCGCGACGTGCGACGGCACCGGATCGGTCAGTGGAGCGTGCAGCATGATTTACTTTGTATCACAAAGTAATAACGGGTGCAAGCCGGGGACCGCGAGCGGAACGGCGTCCTCCGGTCGCCAACTTCCCAAGTCCCATGAGCCACGGTTATTATCGTTACCCGACCATCGCGGGCGACCGCCTCGTTTTTGTCTGTGAAGAAGATCTTTGGAGCGTATCGGCGCAGGGCGGAACCGCCGTGCGGCTGACCGCCAGCACCGGCGTGTCGTCGCATCCGCGACTCTCGCCCGATGGCAGCCGGATCGCCTTCATCTCGACCGACGAGGGCCATCCGGAGGTCTACGTGATGCCGTCGGCGGGGGGGCGGCCCAAGCGCTTGACCTTCCTTGGCGGCACGGTCGCGGCGGTGAGCGGGTGGAGTCCCGACGGGAAAGAGATTCTCTTCGTGAGCAATCCCTCGGCCTGGTACGAACGCGAGACTCGCGGGTTCGCGATCGCGCCGGAGGGCGGCGTGCCGCGCGAACTCCCCTTCGGGCCGATGAAAACGCTGAGTCTGGGTGCGGACGAGCGGGTGGCGATCGGCCGCAACGGCGACGACAATGCGCGCTGGAAACGCTACCGCGGCGGGACCAGCGGAGAAGTGTGGGTCGATCTGCGCGGCCGCGGCGACTTCGAACGGCTGCACCTGCCCGACGGCAATCCCGTGCAGCCGATGTGGATCGGCGAGCGCATCTACTTTGCGGCCGACCACGACGGTATCGGCAACCTGTACTCCTGCGCGCCGGACGGCGGCGACGTCGTGCGTCACACGCACGAAACCGAGTATTACGTACGCTTCCCCTCGACCGACGGAACGCGCATCGTCTACGCGGCCGGCGGAGCGCTGCGCGTCTACGATATCGCCGGCGACCGGACGGACGAAATCGAGGTCGCCACGCCGTCCGCGCAGCCGCAAACGGTCCGCCGTTTCTCCGATGGCACCGACGAACTCGACGAATTCGTACCCTCGCGCGACGGAACGGGCATCGGCATCATCGCGCGCGGGCAACCGTTCACGATGCCGTTGTGGGAAGAGGCTCCGGTCCACCACGGAATCGGCAGCGCCGCGCGGTATCGCGCGTTCGCCTGGCTGCACGATGGCAAGCGCTTCGCCTGCGTGACCGACATCAACGGTCTCGAGCAAGTCGCGATCCACGCGCAAGACGCGAGCTGCAAACCGACGGTCATTACGAAAGGCGATATCGGTCGCGTGACCGAGCTCGTCGCCTCGCCGGCCGACGATCTGTTGGCGGTCGCGAATCATCGCCAAGAGCTGCTGTTGGTGGATGCCGGCGACGGCAGCGTGCGGGTCGTGGACAAAAGCGTCGGCAATCGCATCACCGATCTGGCATTCTCGCCCGACGGACGTTACGTTGCCTACGTCTTCTGGCCCGAAAGCGCGAACGAGTCGATCGTGCGCGTGGTGCGCGTGAAGTCGGGCAAGATTCACGACATCACGCCGAAGCTGCGCGTCGATCATGGTCCCGCGTGGGATCCCGACGGCAAATACCTATACTTCATCTCCGCGCGCGATTTCGATCCCGTCTACGACGCGCTGCAATTCGACCTGAGCTTCCCGCAGGCGCAGCGCCCGTTCGTCGTCACGCTTCGCGACGACGTCCCCAATCCGTTCGTCCCCAAGCCCAAACCGGTCCACCGCGATCACGAACACCATCACGATGACGACGATCGCGACGACCAATCGCCGGGCAAAAAAAAGAAAGAGCAAGAGAAACCCGCGAACGTCGAGATCGACTTCGACGGAATCGCGGGGCGCATTCTCGGGTTCCCGGTTGAAGAGGGCGATTACGGACAACTCGTTGCCGTTAAAGGCCGGGTCTTCTTCACGAAGTTCGACGTACGCGGAATCAAGCCGGTCGGCCGCTCGTGGGACGAAGAGGACGGCGCCGGAACGTTGCTCGCTTACGATTTCGAGCAGCAGCGCTGCGCGGTCTTCGCACCGGACGTTAACGAGATCGCGATTGCGGGCGATCACCACACGCTGGTCTATCGTTCGCACGATCGGCTGCGCGTCCTCGACGCACTCGGCGACCTGCCCGATGAAGGCGACGAGCCCCCCAAGCCCGCCGGCGACGCGGGCCGCAAGAGCGGTTGGCTCGATCTCGATCGGATCTCCGTGGAGATCGATGCACGCGACGAGTGGGCGCAGATGTACCGCGAAGCCTGGCGCTTGCAGACCGAACATTTCTGGGTCGAAGACATGTCGGATATCGACTGGGACCGCGTCTTCGACCGCTATGCGGCCGTTCTTCCGCGCGTGCGCACGCGCGCCGAACTCTCCGACCTCATCTGGGAGATGCAGGGCGAACTGGGCACTTCGCACGCCTACGAGTATGGCGGCGACCACCGCATTCCGCCGCAATATCGTCGCGGCTTTCTCGGAGCCGACCTCGCATACGACGCGAGCAGCGACGGGTGGAAGATCGAGCGCATCTACCGCGGCGATTCATGGAATCGCGAGAGCGATTCACCGCTCGCGGAACCGGGGCTCGAAATTCGCGAAGGCGATATTTTGCTCGCAATCGCCGGTAAGCGGCTCTCGCGCACGATTACGCCGCAACAGTTGCTCGTGCACACGGCCGGACGCGAAGTGTCGTTGACGATGCAGGCCCGCAAGGGCGGCGAACGGCGCGTTACGGTTAAAACGCTCGAGAGCGAACAAGGGCTGCGCTACCGGGCGTGGGTGGACGCCAATCGCGCCTACGTGCACGAGCGGTCGGGCGGCAAAATCGGCTACGTGCACATTCCCGATATGGGCCCGTGGGGATTCTCGGAGTTTCACCGCGGGTATCTCTCCGAGTACGATCGCCGCGGACTCATCGTCGACGTGCGGTACAATCGCGGCGGCCACGTTTCGCCGCTGCTGCTCGAGAAACTCGCGCGCAAACGCGTGGGCTACGACGTGGGCCGTTACAGCAGCAAGCCCGTGCCGTATCCGCCCGAATCGGTTGGCGGCCCGATCGTTGCGATTACCAACGCGAACGCGGGCAGCGACGGCGATATCTTCAGCCATTGCTTCAAATTGATGGGTCTAGGGCCGCTCGTCGGCAAGCGCACGTGGGGCGGCGTGATCGGCATCAATCCGTACCATCGTTTGGTCGACGGAACGATCACCACGCAGCCCGAGTTCTCGTTTTGGTTTAAGGACGTGGGCTGGAACGTTGAAAATTACGGCACGGATCCGGATTACGACATCGACTTTGCGCCGCAAGACTACCGCAACGGAAAAGACCCGCAGCTCGACTTCGCGCTCGGGTTGATTCTGCCGGCGGCCGAGCAGCACAAGGAGGCCTACCCGGATCTCTCGACCCGACCCTCGCTTCCGCTGCCCAGCCTCGCCTAAAGCGAATCCGGCTCGGCTACATCTTGCCGGCTGTCTTCATCTCGGAGACGGGAATGAAATGCAGCTGGGCGAGCAGCGCTTTGTCGTTGGTAACGAACGTGATGAAGTTCGCAACGGTTTGGCTCGGCTTACCCTTTGTGAACATGTGCTCGTACGACCAATACGGGTATTTGCCGGACGTGACGTTCGCGTCGGTCGGAGCGATGCCGTCGATCGCAACGGCGGTCACCGCGCCCGGTTTCACGTAGCCCATCGCGAGATACGACGCCGCGCTCGGGGTCTGCCCGACGATCGTTGCGACGGTCCCCGACGAGTCTTGCGTGAGGCCCTCTGCGGAGGGTTGCGTTCCGCCCATGACGTTCTTCACGAAAACCGCGCGCGTTCCCGAGCTGCTCGGACGGTTTACGATCGTGATTTTCATGTCCTTACCGCCGACTTGTTTCCAGTTTGCGACCTTGCCGGTGAAGACGTCGCGAATCTGCTTGGTCGTAAGATGCGTGATGCCCGACGCCGGATTCACCACCACGCCGAACGAAACGACGGCGACCCGATGGTCGAGTAAGCTCGGCTCGCCCAGCGCCGCGATATCGGAGTCGCCGATCTGTACGCCGCCCTGCGCGGCCTGCGTGATACCGACGCGCGAACCGCCGCCCGAGACGCTGATCTTCACGTTTGGATTCTGGGTTTGATAATCGACGGCCGCCTGCTTGACCAGCGGCAGCAACGCGGTCGAGCCGGCAACGGTGATATCGCCCGAGACCGCGCCGCTCGTCGTGGACCCGTCTCCGCCGCAGGCCGCCAACGGCACGAGCAAACCCGCCGCGGCGAGTACTAACGCAAACTTGCGCAGCATAAAAAGTCTCCTTGTAAAAACAACGGTGTACGCATGTTGTTGTACCTGAGCAATATTATGAACGGATTAAGGGGCGGATCTCGAGCGTCGCGTCGATCGCCGCCAGCAGCGTTGGATAGACCACTTCGGTCCGGGCGAGCGGGTTATCGGGATCGACGATGTCGTGGTTCTTCGGCAGACCCGCGAACTCGAACGCCGTCGCCGCCTGCGGGCGAAAGCGCTGCCAGTTTCGCACGATCTCGGCGGTCACCGCGTTATTTACGGCCGGATCGAAGCGATTGGTAACGACGTGCACCGATGCGGCTTTTAAGGCGGCTCGTTTGCTCCGTGCGTGCAGATCGTCGGCGATTCGCAGGCATTGCATGAGCGCGTGCGTCGGGAAACGCGGATAGGCGGTCGAGGGGCGCTGGTTTTGCTTGATGCGCGGATCCCACCAGAGAAACAGGTTGGGAACCGCGAGCACGACCTTTTCGAGCAGAAAACTCACGCCGTACGGCGCGTCGAGCAGCGCGAACGCTGGGCTCACCGGAATCGCCCGCGTGACGTCGGCTCGATACTGCGCGAAGTACGCACAGAGCAGACCGCTGGTCGATATGCCGAGCACGCAGACGCGCTCGCCCAAACCGCAGGCGATATCCACCGCTTCGGTTGCCGACGCCAGCAAACGCTCTGCGGTGAGGCGGCGAAGGCGCGTCGTCATGCGGTCCCGGTCGCCGTGCTCGGGCAGGCGCGGAATGAAGACGTTGTGCCCGCGCGCGTGCACGAGCGGCGCCAAACGGCCGTACTGTCCGGGATGGTTCGTAAATCCATGCAGCAGGACGACCGCGAGCGGCGCGCGCGAGCCGTGCTCGAGCACGACCGTTCGGGCCGCCGGCAGAATGCTCGCATCGTCGAGCGCCGCGAACGCGGCCGCCCGTTCGAGCGCCTCCGCGTACGAGGCCGCCGGTCGCGCGTTCGGCGCGCTCAGCACGCGCGCTCGCAGCCGGCGAGATGATCGTCGACCACGCCGACGGCTTGTAGAAACGCATAGACGATCGTCGATCCCACGAATTTGAACCCGCGCTTTCGCAGGTCTTTGCTGATGGCATCGGAGAGCGGCGTCGTAGCGGGCACGTCGCTCGAGCGCTTGGGGCGGCTGCGGATCGTTTTGCCGTTCACGAAGCCCCACAGGTAGGCATCGAAGCTGCCGAACTCACGCTGCACGGCGAGAAACGCTCGCGCATTGCCGACGGCCGACAAGATCTTGAGACGATTGCGCACGATACCCGGATCCTCCATCAAGCGTTCGATTTTTGCCGGCGCGAACCGCGCGACGCGCGCGGGATCGAATCCGGCGAATGCCGCGCGGTAGCGTTCGCGTTTGCGCAAGATCGTCTCCCAGCTCAGGCCGGCCTGCGCGCCTTCGAGAACGAGAAATTCGAAGAGGCACCGGTCGTCATGCTGGGGTACGCCCCACTCCGCATCGTGATACGCGATCGCGAGATCGCTCGTGGCCCACGAACAGCGCGTCATCGATCGATCAGTTCGACGAGGACTCGCAAGACGCGCTGCGAGATATCGGGATGGCGCAGCGGCTCGATGATGTCGTGCGAGAGCGGCAGATCGTCGAAGCGATGGGCGTGTACGGCCTCCGGCTTCTTCTTGCGCCAGCGTTGGAGCAACCGATTGACCGCGCGATTGTTGATCGCCGTCTCGCGGGCGTTGGTGACGAGCACGATTCGTCGAGCGCGGGGCGAATCGGCGCGCGCCGCCTCGAGCAGATCGTTGGCGATCGTCAGCGCGTGCGCTACGGCGTGCGTGGAATAGCGCGGATAGCCGTGCGCGGGGAGTTGCCGGTCGCGCAAAAACGGATCCCACCAGGCAAAGCGATTGCGCGTGCGCAGCGCCCAAAAGGTGAGCGGACGGCGAAAGAGGCTCGGCACGAGCACGATGCCCAAGAACGGTGCGACCGCAACCACGCAGTCGACCGGTTCGTGTTGCGCCAAATAGGCCGCGAGCAAGCCGCCGAGAGAAAAACCGACGACGGTAACGTGTTCGCCGAGTCCGCGCGCGAGCTCGAACGACTCGGTCGCGCTCGCGCGCAACTGCGCCGCCGTTAACCGCGAAAGCGCATCGGACATTCGGTCTTCATAGCCGTGGCGCGGGAGACGCGGAACGAGCACATTGTAGCCGCGGGCGTAGAGTGCCTCGGCAACGGCTGCGAACTGCGTGGGGCTTGCCGAGAGACCGTGGAAAAGCACCGCCGCCCGCGGGGTCCGCCGCCCGTGATCGTAGACGAGCGATCGTCCCGATACGCCGATCCGGTCGTGGTCGCGATCGAGCAAGTGCTTGAGGCCGGCGCGCGCCCGTTCGTAGGGGTCGTTTGTAAAAGAGGTTGCCAAGCGTACGGTCCTTAAGTCTTTGCGATAAGTGTTCCTCGAACGCAGGCGCTCGCGCCCCTGCGGTCCCGGTAAAGGCCGGTAAACACACGCGGCGCGCATGGATAGCATGCACGTTTTTCAAGATAAGTCTCGCGAGCTCATTGCGCTCGAGGACCGCTATAGCGCCCACAACTATCATCCCCTGGACGTGGTGGTGGAGCGCGCCGAGGGCGTTTGGCTCTACGATGTCGACGGCAATCGCTTTTTGGATTGCATTAGCGCCTATTCCGCCGTCAATCAGGGCCACGGCCACCCGCGTATTCGCGCGGCATTGATCGAGCAGGCAAAAAAAGTTACGCTGACCTCCCGCGCGATGCGCAACGATCGTATGCCCGGTTTTTTAAAGAAACTGACGGAACTGTGCGGCTACGAGATGGCGCTGCCGATGAATACCGGCGCCGAAGCCGTCGAAACCGCGATCAAACTCGTGCGCCGTTGGGGATACGACGTTAAGGGCATCGCGCCGGATCGTGCGGAGATCGTCGTTTTCGCGAACAATTTTCACGGACGCACGACCGCGATTATCGGCGCGAGTTCGAACGACGAATACAAACGCAGTTTCGGTCCGTTCGCGCCCGGCTTCGTGTTGGTTCCGTACGGCGACTACGACGCGCTGGCCCGCGCGGTCACCGCGAATACGTGTGCGATCCTCATCGAGCCGATTCAAGGCGAGGGCGGCGTGATCGTTCCGCCCGACGGCTTCCTCAAACGTGCGTGGGGGCTGTGCCGCGAGCACCGCGTGCTCTTCGTGGCCGACGAAATTCAAACGGGCTTCGGGCGCACGGGCGATCTCTTCGCCTGCGATCACGACGGCATCAAGGCCGACGTGATGATCGTCGGCAAAGCGCTCGGCGGCGGCTTCTATCCGGTATCGGCGGTACTCGCGAGTGCGGCCCTCATGGGGCTTTTCAAGCCCGGCGACCACGGCAGCACGTTCGGCGGCAATCCCCTCGGATCGGCGGTGGCCGATGCGGCCATCGACGTCATCGTCGAGGAGAATCTGGTGAGCCGTTCGCGGTATGCCGGCGCAACGTTGATGCAGGGCTTTCGCGCGATCGCGTCACCGCTGATTAAAGAGGTGCGCGGCCGAGGCCTGATGATCGGCATCGAACTCACGATCGAAGCGCGCCACCTCTCCGACGCGCTGCTCGAACGCGGCATCGCGGCCAAAGATACGCACGCCAACGTCTTGCGCATCGCCCCGCCGCTGGTCATCGACGAAGCGGCGATCGAGTTTCTGTTAGCGGGCTTCCGCGACGCCGTCAAATCACTTAGCTAACGGTTTCACGACGTCGCTCAGGCGGTCGGGCGTGCCGGCGATCCGAACGAGATGCGGGTAGCGCGGGCCGCCGTAGTACGGGATCGTAATGGTGCGGTAGGCATCGTTCTTCACGGTCAGCAGAACGATCGGCTGATGTGATTTCTGTGCCGCCGCGATCGCATCGAACATGAGATCGTCGGAGTAGGTTCGCCCGTTGACCGCGACGATCGAACTGAGCACGTCGAGGCCCGCCTCGTAGGCGGGCGAACCGAAGTGCACGTCGGCGACCATCCCGTTGCGCGCGCTAAAGCCCACCGAGTAAACGAAGTCGTTCTTCTTCACGTAGTGAGTCGGCTCGTCGGTATAGACGAGTTTCCAGCCGTCCTCGGTAAAGCCGTCGGCCGGATGCGGTGCGATATCGTCAACCCAGGTGTGAAAGAACGAAGTCCAATCGTAGGGCACGACGCGTTCGAGGCCGGCGATGACGTCGGCCCGCGTGTACGTCTTGACGATCGGCCCCGTATTCTCTTGACCGAAGAACGCCCGCGCAAACGTATCGAGCGATTTTTTATTGCCCGACAGACGGCGGATGACGGCATCGGCCTTTAGCCACACGAGCTGGCCCTCGGAGTAGAAGTCGACGCTGCGGCGTTCCGACGTGTAGACGCGCGGCGCGCCGTAAAGAAACGGTCCCGACGTCGCCGTGTCGTCGAGCGAGCGCTGCAAACGTCCCGGCTCGTTGTCGTAATTCGCATAGATCTCCGCGACTTGATCGGGCCAATTCTTCGCATCGCGAATGCCGTCGCGGAACGACATGACGTCGCCGTAGTATTGCGTCATGCCCTCGTAGACCCAGAGCAGTTCGTCGTCGAACGGCAAGTTCGGATTCTTCGGATAGAGACCGGCCGGCATGCGGTACTTGCCGTCCCACGAATGGTTGAACTCGTGCGAAAGCAGATCGCCGCCGCGCTCGAGCGCAACCGCATCGATGAGGTAATTCCCGCCCTCACCGTCGTCGCTCGATTCGTGATGCTCGACGCCTTCGCCGGGCATCACGTCGGAAAGCGTCAATAGAAAATGATAATCGTGCCAGTGGCGCGCGCCGTACATCGCGATCATCTCGCGCACGAGCGCTTTGTAGTGATCGACGACCTTGGCGCTCGCGTCGAGTTCTTCGGGGATATCCGCGCAGACGTTGAGCGTCGCGGTCCCCGGGAACGCGCCGGTATCCTTCCACAATTCCCACTGGCGAAAGTTGAGGCATGAATCGAGCGGCGAATCGAGCAACCGCTCGAGCGAGGTCGTACTCCAGCTCACGGTATTGCCGAGACGTTTTTCATCGTAAAGCGCGGTCGCGAGCTTCCAATTCGAGCCCGGCAGAATCAACGTTGGATCGAACATCGTGTTTTGAAACGTACCGGTCGAGGGATACAGCACGTTCTGATTCCAGTCGATCACGAAGATGTTCGGCGAGGAGAGCCGATTCGACGAATAGTTACCGAAGGTCGCACCCAAATAGACGAAATCGACGTCGATCGAACTCACGCCCTGCGGAACCGTAAGGTCGAAAGCAAAGAGATTGTACGGCTCGCGCGTCCAGGGCAGCGTCTTGCCGCCGGCCTTGATCGCGAGCCCTGCGACGTTTTGAATCGGGCCTACGGCCGCGTGTTCGCCGGGA
Organism: Candidatus Baltobacteraceae bacterium; assembly: GCA_036559195.1. Classification (NCBI taxonomy): domain Bacteria; kingdom Bacillati; phylum Vulcanimicrobiota; class Vulcanimicrobiia; order Vulcanimicrobiales; family Vulcanimicrobiaceae; species Vulcanimicrobiaceae bacterium. Next base: position 1,107 of record DATBTN010000059.1, on the reverse strand, counting down.
ATCCATTGCGGGTAGAAGAGCGTCAATTTTCCCGGGCTCACCGGAATGATTTCGTGCGTTCGCACCAGATTTTGCGTCGGCGCGAGCGAAGCGTCGACGGTTAGCGCGATCGGCTCGGCGGCCGCTGCGGCGTGCGGCGCAAAAAGCACACAACTCGAAAGAGCGACGCTTCCAAGCGTCGCGCGCAGGCTGGCAAGATTCACGGGCGTGCGTCCTCTTCTACATGGTTAAAAAAAACGGGTTAGCGTTAGGCTACGCGACTGAGAAGCTCAGACCTTGCAACGCGAATCATGCTGCCACGTTGGTGGCATTCGCGGACGTACGCGTTACCGCGCGCGCAGATCGAGACGCATCTCCGAACCCGGCGTGAAACCCAGCGATTCATAGAGCGGACGGCCGGCGGCCGACGCCTGAAGCCGCACGTACTCGCAGCCCTGCGCACGGCACCACTCGATCGCGCGCTCGGTCAGGCCTCGGGCGATTCCGCGACGGCGGAACGGCGGCAGGACGTAGACGCCGACGATCGTCGCGGAGGGCGCGCGCAGAATGGCATTCGAACCCCAGTTGTTTAGCGCGGCGCACGCGCTCCCCACGATCTCGCCATCGAGCTGCGCGCCGAAGACGCACAGCGTTCCGCGGCTCGTGCCGTCGCGAAGATAGGCGTCGAGGATTGCTTCGGGATCCTCGACGAAACCTGACTGCGTCAGCGCGAGTTCTTGGTTCATCGCCATCCAATAGGCGGCGGCAGTGGAAAGCTCGCTTCCGAGCAAGGCGCGATAGATGGGCTCGGTCATCGGGTGATAATGCCTTCCGCGGGACAGGAGTCCTTGACGGGCACCCCGTCCGCCGTGGTACACTCCCAGAGCCGAAGTAGGGCCCGGGAGGGTCCTCACCGGATGCCTTCGGGCGATCCGGTCTTCATCCGAGGGACCGCCGGTAGGTTCCAATCGATGGGGTCGCTTCGGCGACGCCTTTTTTTTGTTAAAAAAATCGGGGTCCCACCCGCGAAGTCAGGGTGGGGGCGCGCAGGGCCGATTCCGACGCAACGTGTCGGAAGCGGACCGGAGTGCCGGAGATTGCGCGAAGTGCAATCTCAGTTAAAAAATC
>DATBTN010000058.1 GCA_036559195.1 Candidatus Baltobacteraceae bacterium | reverse complement strand
GTTGAGCGGCAAGACCCGTTAGCTACGGGGGGCTTCGCTTCGTCGAAGTCAGCCGCGTGTGTGGGCGTGCGTTTGTCCGTGCAATTGTTGGAAGGCGGCCTCTGCACGGGCCGGCGACGTGCGAAACGCTACGTTGAAGCGGTTCCAAACGTTGATCGCCGCTACCGCGAGCGTGAGATACACCAGCTCCGGCTCGCTAAAGTGCTCCTTCACGCGTGCGTAGAGTTCGTCGCCGGGGCCGTGATTACTCAAATCGGTAAGCGACTCGGTCCACTCTAGTGCGGCGCGTTCCCGGTCGTCGTACCACGGGGCCTCGCGCCACGCCGCGACGCCGTAGAGCCGATCGTCGGCCTCGCCGAGCGCCTTGCCTTCGCGCACGTGCAGCGCCAGGCAGAACGCGCACCCGTTCATCTGCGAGGCGCGCAACTGAATGAGAACGAGGAGATTTTTCTCCAAATTCGATGCGCCAATTGCCTTGCCCAGCTCGAAGAGCGGGGCGACGGCCTGCGGTGCAACCGACATCGGGTCCAAACGTTGAGTCATGTGTGTTGTTACCTCCACCCGATGGACGACATCCGTGGACGGGATGTGACATTGGGATCGATTCTTGAGTCCGCCCCTCGAAGCAAGAGGTAACTCCGGAAGGGGATCGCCTGCCGCTGCACAAGGCCCCGGTCAAGACGCTCGAACTTCCGGTCTTATAGACGGGGTGCTTATGACTAAACTACTGCTGCGTTCTGTCGGCAGAGCGCTTGCCATTACCGTTATTGCTTCTGCCCTGGCGGCGTGCTCGAAAAGCGGCGGGTCACTAACGCCGCCGGTAACGAACTCGGGCCCGGCGGCTTCTTCGGTCGCTTCGCCTTCGCGATTCATTCAGTCCGCGGCCGTAACCGCCACGAACGATACACCGTTCAGCTACACGCCCGACGCGGTGTTGAAACCGATGAGTTCCTACACTCCGGACGGAGGCTCGCCGCTTCCGGCGCCGTCGACGTGCGTTGCGGCCTACGGTTTGGCGTGTTACGTACCGAGTCAGATCCGGGCCGCGTACAACGTTCCATCCTCGCTCGATGGAACCGGGCAAACCATCGTAATTGTGGACGCTTTCGGAAGCCCGACGATCGCATCGGATCTAAAGACGTTCTCCAGCGTTTTTAGCCTGCCGCCCGCAAAGCTGAATATTCTCTACCCCACGGGCCAACCGGCCTCGCAAAATGACGGATGGGCAGGCGAGACCACGCTCGACGTGGAGTGGGCACACGCGATAGCGCCGGGTGCGACCATCGATCTGGTGATCGCTCCGAGCAATCTGGATACCGATCTCCACGCCGCCGAGCAATACGTCATCGACAATCATTTGGGAAGCGTGATGTCCATGAGCTTCGGCGCGCCGGAGCAAGCGATTTCCGGTGGCGTGAACAACCGGCATATGCGCCATGCCGACGACATCTACCAGGAGGCGATCGAAGCGGGCATCACCTCGATCGCGAGTTCCGGCGACAGCGGTGCCGAAGACGGCCAACCGGTGCCGACCGCCAATTTTCCGGCCTCAGATCCATTCGTCTTGTCGGTTGGCGGCACGAACCTTTTCATGACTGATGCCGGAGCATACACTTCGGAGGACGTTTGGAATGACTCAGATCCGAGCCTCTGCCCGAACGGCTGTGCCTACGGCGCATTTGGCGCGACCGGCGGGGCGCCGAGTATCTTGTTTACAGCCCCGTCGTACCAGAGAAGTCTCACGCACGAAAAAGCTCGCACGGTCGCTGACGTGAGCTACGATGGCTCCGTGTATACGGCGGTAATGGTCGTACGGACCTCTCCCCTTGACGGGAAGAAGCACTACTATTTCACCGGTGGAACGAGCGCCGGTGCGCCGCAGTGGGCCGGGATTGTCGCGCTCGCCAACCAGTCTACGGGCGAGTCGTTCGGGTTCATCAACAAAAAGCTCTATAGCATCGCAAAACAGGGTTCGTATGCGTCCGCATTTCACGATGTGACGGTCGGCCAAAACGGATTCGGCGGCCCGGGTTTCTCCGCGGGTCCCGGTTACGATATCCCGACGGGCTTGGGCACGCCGAACGTGGCGAACCTCATCAACGCGCTCAACGGCGAGGGCGATCGCGGCGATCGCAGTTATCGTGGTGAGTGATGTGGGTACAGTCGGGTCGGAGGTACGTCTATGAAGTGTAAGGGACCAGACTGTAAGTGCGAGGCCGCGGCCGGCGAATATTGCAGCGAAGATTGCAAGACGGCCACGGGCCACGGGCACTGCCATTGCGGTCACGCGGACTGTAAGTAACCCCAAGTAGGACCGATGAGAACGAGCCGTCGCAACGTCTGTTGCGGCGGCTCGTTTCGTTAGAGCGAGATCTTGCGGGCCATCTTTCGCGCGACGAAGAGTGAGTAGGCGACTACGATGCAGAGGCCTACCGCAACGACGCCGACCGTGGTAGCCAGCGCCGTCGGCGACGGCGTGGCGGCATCGATGTTCAGGCCGCCCAGCCCCGATGGATAACCCGGCAAGATATACGGATACATCGTTCCTGCCGACGCCACGAGAAGCGTTGCCAAGAACGCACACGACGCTGCGAATGCGCGGGCGCTCGATCCTCGCGCCACGAGGATCCGTAGCGCGACGAGCGAGAGCAGGCTCAGAACCGGCATGACGATGAGCCATGCATGCATTCCGTGATGTTCGAGTGGCCAGCGCTGCGCGAGTGTTGAGAGCGACACGACGACGTACAATGCAGCCACGATCCACCACAGCGTTGCGAGCAGCGCCCGGCCCCGTTGCGCCGGCGGTCCCGCAATACGCATCAGGACGAACGTCGCGCCGTGCTGTGCGAGTGCGGCAATGGCGAGCAGGCCGACGCCCAATGCGTACGGGTTGAGCAAAAAGCCGAACGTGCCCAGAAAATAACCATCGCGATCGAGCGGCAGGCCGCGCACGAGATTGCCCAAGGCGATGCCGAAGAGAGCGATCAATCCGATGCTCGATCCGCAAAAGCAGAAGTCCCAGAAATTGTGCCACAGCTCGCTCGCAAACTGGCCGCGCAATTCCATCGCGATTCCGCGAAACATCAGCAGCCACAGCACGATCGTAAACGGCAGATAAAACCCCGAAAACGCCGACGCGTAGGCTTGAGGAAAGAGGGCGAAGAGCGAACCGCCGGCCGCTATGAGCCAGACCTCGTTGCCGTTCCAAAACGGTCCGATGCTCTCCATCGTGCCGGCGCGTTCGGCATCGGTGCGCGCGATCAGCGGTGCGATTGCCGCCACGCCGAGATCGTACCCGTCCAGCAGCACGTAGATCGTTATCATTGCGGCGAGCAGCCAAAACGCAACGCTACTCATGCGGGCCGACGCCGATCTCACGCAGCGTCAGCAGCATGAAGAGCAGACCGAGCGCGAAGTACATCCCCACAAAACCGATCAGCGTGAAGATCGTCTCGCCGGCGGCCACGTTGCTCGAAACGGCGGCGCTCGTCTTCAGCAGGCCGTAGACGATCCATGGCTGGCGTCCAACTTCGGTGACGACCCATCCGGCCTCGTTCGCAACGTACGGAAACGGCATCGCAAGCAGCAGCAGCCACAGCAGCCAGCGCGTGCGGAAGAGTTGCTTGCGCCAGAGGAGCAAGACGGCCAGCGCTCCGAGCCCAAGAAAAATCGTACCGAGTCCGACCATCACGTGATACGCGTAGTACGTCAATTCGATCGGCGGCCAAAGCTCGGTCGCGTACGCGCGCAGGCCCTTCACATTCGCGCGAAAATTTCCGTATGCGAGAAAACTCAAGACGCTAGGCACGAATATCGGGTCGATCAGCGTTTTGTGCGGCGCGTCCGGCATGCCGATAATTGCGAGCGGCGCTCCGGCAGTCGTTGCGAAGAGCCCTTCCATCGCTGCGAGCTTAATCGGTTGGTAGTGCGTCACGTCCGCGCTGTTGCGATCGCCGGTTGGAAAGATCGCAAGGCCTGAGAAAATCAATCCCACGATGACGCCCGAGAATACGAATCGCCGTCCGAACGATTCGTCGCGGCGCGCGAGCAGATAGTATGCGCCGATTCCGGCAACCACGAAGCCGCCCGCGACGATCGCACCGGTCAATACGTGAAGATACTGCCACCAGGCGAACGGTGAAAGCAGCACGGCCGCGAGGCTGGCAAGCTCGATGCGGCCGCTCGCGCCGATGGTGTAGCCAACCGGATGCTGCATCCACGCATCGGCCGCGACGATAAAGAACCCGGAGAGCCAGGATCCCAGCCACACCATCACCGCCGAGAGCAGGTAGATCCGGGGCGATACGACGCGTTTGCCGTACAGCAAGATTCCTAGAAAGACCGACTCTAGGAAGAAGGCGTACACGCCCTCCATCGCAAGCGGCTGCCCGACCACCGAGCCGGTCTTGGCTGAAAACAGCGCCCAGTTCGTGCCGAACTGAAACTCCATCGGAATTCCGGTAACGACGCCCGCCGCAAAGTTGATGGTAAAGATCTTCGTCCAAAAGCGCGCGGCGGCGCCGGCGTGCGTATCGGTCGCGCGCATCGCGCGATACGTGTACCAGGCGATAAATGGCGCGATGCCCATCGTTCCGATCGGAAACAAGTAATGAAACATGATCGTAAACGCGAACTGCAGGCGATCGGCAACGACGACGTCCAAGGCAGACCTCGCAAAAGAGAAGCACAGGACCAGCGGTCTCATTCTAACTCATATTCCGGGCGACCCGTGCGGCAATTGTCGCGCAGGTTAGGCTTCGAGCGGCGCCGTAGCGTCGGGAGAATGATCGTTGCCGGGCGCGAGCTGGAAACGCAACTCCTTAAGGCCCGCGGCGCGGGGCGCGAGCCGACCGTGGTGTTGCTCCACGAAGGCCTGGGATCGCTCGGTTTATGGCGCGACGTTCCCGAGCAACTCGCGCGCCGCACCGGGCTCGCCGTCTTGACCTATTCGCGGTACGGCAACGGATTCTCAGAGGTGCTGCGAGAGCCTCGAACGCCGCGCTACATGCACGACGAAGCGTTGGTGGTTCTGCCTGAACTGCTCGACGCGCACGCCGTGCGCGACGTCGTGCTCGTCGGACACTCGGATGGCGCTTCTATCGCGCTCATATTCGCAGCGTCACACCCCGATCGGATTAGCGCTCTGGTACTCGAGGCGCCGCACGTCTTTGTCGAAGATCTTTCGATTCGGAGTATCGCGGCGGCGAAACGGGCGTACGAGGCAGGCGACCTGCGAACGAAATTGGCGCGTCACCATAGGGATGTCGACCGTACGTTCTATGGCTGGAACGATATCTGGTTGGACCCGTCGTTTCGCGATTGGAACATCGAAACGTACGCGCGCGACCTGCGTTGCCGTACGCTCGTCGTGCAGGGCAGCGACGACGAATACGGTACGCCGGCGCAAATCGAATCGATCCGCGCCGCAGCGAGCGGCGCGCGCATCGACACGCTATTGCTCGCGAACTGCGGTCACTCTCCGCATCGAGACCACCCCGCACCCACCCTCGACGCGATCGCAAGTTTCCTAACCAGGGGTGGGTGATGTTGTTTGTCACGTGAGCTTGTCAAACCATGGGCGCGCCGTTCTTTCGACAGGCTCTCGTCCTTCGACAAGCTCTCGTCCTTCGACAGGCTCTCGTCCTTCGACAAGCTCAGGATGACAAAAAAAAAAGAGGGGGTGGTGTTGTTTGTCATGGTGAGCTTGTCGAACCATGTGCGCGCCGTCCTTCGACAGGCTCTCGTCCTTCGACAAGCTCAGGATGACAAAAAAAAGAGGGGGTGGTGTGGTTTGTCATGGTGAGTTTGTCGAACCATGGGCGCGCCGTTCTTTCGACAAGCTCTCGTCCTTCGACAAGCTCTCGTCCTTCGACAGGCTCAGGATGACAAAAAAAAAGAGGGGAGGGTGTTGTTTGTCATGGTGAGCTTGTCGAACCATGGGCGTGCCGTTCTTCGACAGGCTCTCGTCCTTCGACAAGCTCAGGATGACAAGAAAAAAGAGGGGGTGGTGTGGTTTGTCATGGTGAGCTTGTCGAACCATGGGCGCGCCGTTCTTTCGACAAGCTCTCGTCCTTCGACAAACTCTCGCCCTTCGACAGGCTCAGGATGACAAAAAAAAGAGGGGAGGGTGTTGTTTGTCATGGTGAGCTTGTCGAACCATGGGCGTGCCGTTCTTCGACAGGCTCTCGTTCTTCGACAAGTTTCCGTCCTTCGACAAGCTCAGGATGACAAAGGGGGTCGCATTTGGCGGCTAGGATGAAATCGGCTTCGGTTAGGCCGTCGATTTTGTGCGTCCAAATCTCTAGCGAGACGCGGCCCCACGTTAGGAAAATGTTCGGGTGATGGCCTTCGCGTTCGGCGAGGTCGCCGACGCGATTGACGAAGGCGAGGGCGTCGAGGAAATTCTTGAAGCGATAGGTTTTCGCGAGGTGGTGCGTGCCCACGGCTTGCCAGTCGCCGCCGAGTTCCTGGAGGAACGGCATGATTTCGCGCCCGGTTAGCGGTGGCACGCCGCCTTTGCACGGTTCGCAGGTACGTTGAGCGAGCGGGAGTTTCATCTCGCCCCATAATACCATGCACGAGATGCGCTTGCTGGTGGTGGAAGATGACCGTCGACTCTGCGATGTCCTGCGCCGCGGTTTGAGCGAGCAGGGGCACGTTGTGGACGTGGCCTTCGACGGTGAAGAAGGCGAGCGGTGCGCCTCCGGTGACATCTACGATGCCGTCGTCCTCGACGTAAACCTTCCCCGCCGCGACGGCCTCTCGGTCGTGCGATCGATGCGTTCGCAGCGGCTGGCGACGCCGGTGTTGATACTCACCTCTCGCGACACGGTCGAAGACATCATCGAAGGTCTCGATGCCGGTGCGGACGACTATCTGCGCAAGCCGTTCGTCTTCGGCGAACTCGACGCGCGTCTGCGCACGATCGTCCGGCGTAAGAGCACGCCGCCGGCGCACAGCGCCTTGAACGTCGCCGACGTCGTCTTCGATCTGGCATCGCGACGCGCGCACCGCGGCGGGCGCGAGTTGGAGCTTACCGCGCGCGAGACGGCATTCCTCGAGTATTTCATGCGCAACGCCGGCGTACTCGTTACGCGACCGATGATGGAAGACGCACTCTTCGAACGCGAGAGCGAAGCGACCTCGAACGTCGTCGATGTGTACGTGAGCAGGCTGCGTTCGAAAGTCACCGTCGGCAGCGAAGCGCAGCTGTTGCACACGATCCGGGGCGCCGGATACCGGTTCGGGGATCGATGATCTCGACGCCGCATCGCGCCCTGGGCGGACGACTGCTGCGAGCGTACGTCGCCGTGCTGCTTGTCGCTCTGCTGCTCTTCGCCATCTTCGCCGTCGTGGCGATCGATCGCGCACTGCGCGGGTCGCTGGACCGGGGTCTGACGACGACCGCGCAGGCGTCGGCGGTCTTCATGGATGTTACCGGCGGCCACGTCCTAATCGATCCCGACGATCGCCGGCAATTCTTAGACCTGCTCAACGTTCAAGCCGACGGCGCGATCTTCAATGCGCGCGGCCGGCTGCTGCTCAGTAACGTAGCGCGCCTTCCCCAGGCGGTGGCGAACCCCGCTCTCTCCAACTCGCCCGAACGGTATCTTTCGGCGGGTCGCGGCGATGCGGCGTTTCGCGCCTACGTCTTGCCCGTCAGCCATGCCGGTATGCGAGTCGGCACGGTGGTCATTTGGCGTTCGAGCGACTGGATCGACGAGCTCGACCGCAGCACGATCGTTGCCTTCGGCATCGCGGGGTTGCTGATCACGGGCGTTGCGTTGATCTTCGGCTCGGCCGTGACACGTCGCGCGTTGGAGGACGCCTTCGAACGCCAGCGCCGCTTTACCGCCGACGCCTCGCACGAACTGCGAGCGCCGCTAGCCGTTATCCGCGCGGAAGCCGACCTCGCGCTACGGCGCGAGCGCAGCGGAGAATCCTATCGCGATGCGCTCGGAACGATCGCGGTTGAGGCCGACCGCATCGAGACGTTGATCGACGAACTGTTGGCCGCCGCGCGCGCGGAGGCCGGCACGCTGCGGCGCGAGCCGGTCGATCTTGCAGTGCTCTGCGCACGCGTGGCCGAACGAATGCAGTCGATGGCGCTGGCCAAAACGATCGACTTGCACCTCGACGGAGACGTGCACGTGGAGGTGTTCGCCGATCGAGCGGCACTGGAACGCGCGCTGCTCGCGATCGTCCACAACGCGATAAAGTACGGACGCGGCGGCGGCCACGTTACGATTCGCGTGAGTGCCGACGCACAATACGCGCACATCGACATCTCCGACGACGGTCCCGGGTTCTCACCGAGCGCCCTCGAGCACGCGCTCGAGCGCTTCTGGCGCGACGACGCTTCCCGCTCGGCCGACGGTACGGGCCTAGGCCTCGCGATTGCGAGGTCCACCATCGAGGCCTGCGACGGCACGCTCGCGATCGCCAATCGGCCGGGGGGCGGCGCGCTCGTTCGATGCCGGCTGCGCCGTTCATGATGGCGTCATCTGCCGCCGGTACCATGGGCCGTATGAAGAACGTCAATCGCCTGACTGCCGGTGTTCTGGCAGTCGGTCTCAGTCTTAGCGCAGCGGGAGCTGCGCTCGCCTACAGCGGCCAGCAATACGCCTCGCAGGCAAAAGTCACAATCGCCCAGGCCCGCGCCATTGCCCTGAAAACGCAACCCGGAAAGATTACGGACCAAGAGCTCGAGCAGGAAAACGGCGGCCTGCGCTACAGCTTCGACATCAAAACCGGTTCGAAAACGCACGAAGTCGGTGTCGATGCCAAAACGGGTAAAGTCCTCGAGAATTCCCTAGAGGGAAGCAATCCGGACTAACCCCATAGCGCCAACGTAAGGAGTTCCCCCTGCCAATCGCGCGTTTTGGTTTGCGCAACGAAAAGACGATCATCTTCCTGGTGGTCGTCTTAACCGTGTTAGGCATTTATGCGTACACGACGTTGCCCGCGAGCATCTTCCCGGACATGACGTTCGCCCGGATCGACGTCGTCGCAAACGTCGGCGACCTTCCTCCCGATCAAGTTCGCGTTGCCGTGGCGTTGCCGCTGGATCGCGCCTTCCAGGGGCTTCCGTCGGTGACGCGGGTTACCACGACCTCGTCGCAGGGGAACGCCGAATTTATCGTCGAGTACGATCCGAAGACCGACGTTCAAACCGACCTCCAGCACGTCGACCAAGCGATCGCGCAGACGCGCGGGCAGCTGCCTCCCAACACCGACGTGCAGGCGGTGATCGTCAATCCGAACCGCGAGCCCGTTATCTCCTACGCGCTGGTATCGACAACCGTTTCGCAAACGATCCTGCACGAACTAGCGCAGTACACGATGGCGCCGCAATTCTACGGCACGCCGGGGCTGGCGCGCGTGCTGGTCACGGGCGGTCCCCAACGCGAATACCATATCACCCTCGATCCCGGCGCTTTGGTCGCGCATGGCTTGACATCGCAAGACGTTAAAAAGGCGATCGCCGATGCGAATCAGGTAACGTCGCTCGGCGTGCAGCAGCAGTACTACCAGCGTAACGTGCTAGTGCTCGATTCCAGCATCACTTCTGCCGAAGCCATCGGCCGCGTCCGCGTTTCCGACGCCCGGCATAACAGCGTTCCGATCAGCGAACTCGGCACGGTCGCACTAGGCGTGGCGCCGCCGGTCGATCAAATATCGTTCGACGCGCATCACGGCGTCATGATGAACTTTTACGGTCTGCCGGGTGCCGACGCCGTAAAAATGGCAACGGGCGTCAAAGCGAAGGCCGCGTCGTTCGCGGGACGCTTGCCGGCCGGCGTCACGTTGCACCGTTATTGGGACCAGACCGATCTCATCGTCGAATCGCAGGCTTCGCTGCGCGACGCCATTTTGTTGGGCGCGCTTCTTGCGGTTCTCGTCATCTTTCTGTTCTTACGCAATCTCCGGATGACGATCGTCGCCGCGATCGAGATTCCGCTCGCGATGGCCATTACGATCTTCGTGATGGGTCAACTGCACGAAACACTGAACCTGATGAGCGTCGGCGGCCTGGCGGTTGCGGTCGGACTGATCATCGACGATGCGATCGTCGTGATCGAAAACATCGCGCGCAACCTGCATCTCTATAAGGGCGAGCCCAAACGCGACGTGATCGTACAGGCCGTGGCTCAGTTGGCACCTCCGATGATGGCTTCCACGATCACCACCGTCGTCGTCTTCATCCCGCTCGCGCTGCTTTCAGGCGTCAGCGGGTTCTTCTTTCGCGCCCTCGCACTCACGCTCTCGTCGGCGCTGATCGTTTCGCTCGTTCTCGCTCTGCTCGTGGCGCCGATCTTAGCGCGTTGGCTCATCAAAGAAGAGAGCGAAGAAAAAGAAGATACGGGACTGATCGCAAAGCTGCTTTCGCGCTACGAACCGCTCCTGCGCTGGACGCTCACGCATCGGCCCACCGTCTACGCAGGGTCCGTCGTCGTGCTTATCGTGACCGTCGTTCTGCTCGCGCGTCTTCCGAGCGATTTTCTTCCGAAGCTGGACGAGGGCCAGTTTGAGATATCGTACGCGATGCCCGTGGGAACGACCCTCGCTGCAAGCGACGCCGCGGCCACGGCGATGGAAAAGATCGCCCTGCAGGATCCGGCGGTCGCCTCAGACGGCCGCATGACGGGCATCGACTCCAACGGTTTTTCCCCGGTTCCGCAAAATCACGGATTGATCCGGGTGAAGCTCAAGCCGCTTTCGCAGCGCGACGGATACGAGGTGGTCGCCGAACGGCTGCGTACGCGCATCGGCGATGCGGTGCCGGCCGCGAAACTCGACTTCCACCAAATTCTGGAAGACATGATCAACGATCTCTCGGGCGCTCCCGCACCGATCGAGATAACCCTCAACGGACCCGATCAGCGTACGTTGATTGCGTATGCCAACAAAATAACCGCGAAAATCAAAACCGTCGGCGGCGTGGCCGACGCATTTTCGGGTGTCGTCTACGACGATCCGTCGATTCATATCGTTCCGAACCTCGCGCAGTTGGGCTCGCTCGGGCTTACTGCGAGCGATCTTGGCGGCGCGGTGGCGGCAACGAGTCAGGGTACGGTTGCGACCAGCCTCGCCGGACCGACGAACCTCATTCCGGTGCGCGTAAGCGTAGCCGGCTCGCAGCCGAGTCTCGGCTCGCGCCTGGTGGCCACGACCGTCGGCACGATCGCACTCAACGATGTCGCGCACGTAACGCAGCCGCGGCTCTCGAGCACGATCTATGAAATTAACGGCCAGCGCGTTTTGCGCATTACGGCAAACATCAACGGCGCGAGCCTCTCGAGCGTGATTGCCGGCATAAAAACGGTGCTCGCACATATACAATTGCCGCCTGGTTACACGACCTCGATCGGCGGCCAATATCGCGCGCAGCAGCAATCCTTCAGTGAGTTCGTGACGGTCATTCTGTTCGCCGTCGCACTCGTATTCTTCGTAATGCTCGCGACGTTTCGATCGTTTCGGCTGCCGCTGGTCATTCTCACCGCGATCCCGCTCGCGCTCATCGGCGTGGCCATCGCGCTCTTCATTACGGGTACGCCGTTTAACGTGTCGTCGTTCATGGGCCTGCTGCTCTTAGTCGGCATCGTGGTGAAAAACGGCATCCTGCTCATCGATGTCGCCAACCAGCGGCGGCAAGCGGGAGATTCGATCGAAGACGCGCTCGTCGCCGCGGGCCGCACGCGTCTGCGCCCGATTGTGATGACCGCGTTCGCCGCCATCGGTGGGCTCTTTCCGCTCGCACTCGGTCTGGGCTCGGGCTCCGCCATGGAACGGCCGCTCGCGATCGCCGTCATCGGCGGCCTTTCCACCGCAACGGCGTTCACGCTCGTGGTCGTCCCGGTGCTTTATGCCGGCTTTGCGGGGAAAGAGAAGACCGCATGAAACGCGATGTTCGGCGTCTTTCAACGCGACTCGTCCTCTCGTTCGTTCTTGCGGCGACGGCGCTGCCCGCCCTCGCTCAAGAACCAAGTCCGCCGGCGATCGGCGCGTTTGCCGGCGTATCGCTCCAAGCCGCGCAATCGGCTGCTCTAGCACACGCGCCGGGCGTTGCGGCCGCGCAATACCGCGTGGAAGAGACGCAGGCGGCGCTGGCAGCGGCGCGCGGTTTAGGTGCGCCGCAGGCGACCCTCGGATACGCGCAGGCGCCGCAAGGCGGCACGACCTCGACGATCACGCAGCGGCTCGTCACGCTCGGCGGTCAAGTGACGCTCGGCGATTACTTCCGGCGCGATCCGTTCGTTCGGCAAGCGCAATCGAACCTGCGCGCGGCCCAGTTCGATCTGCAGAACGCGCAGCGCACCGAACGCATCACGATTATCGGCGCCTACTTCAAGGCCCTACAGACCGCGGCGACCGTCCGGCTACGCGAGGCGGCGTTGAGAACGGCGCAAGCCGATCGCAATGCAGCGCACAAGCGCTACGCGGCGGGCGAGGTTCCACGCTTGGACGTCGTGCGCGGCGACGTCGCGATCGCGCAGGCTCAGGCCGACTTGGAGACCGCGCGAGCGGATAGCGAAAACGCGCGCAGCGCACTCGCAATTCAGACCGGCGAACCGCTAGCCGCGTTCTCCGGCGTCGTTGCCGCCGCGCCGCCGTCCAACGCCATACCCGACAATCCGCAAACGGCAGCACGGCGAGCCGAATTGTTGCGCCCCGACGTCGCAGCGGCCCAGGCAAACGTTAAGGCCGAAGCTGCGGCGGTTCGGGTCGCCTCGCGCGGCGTGCTGCCGTCGGTCGTCATCAGCGGCGGATATACCACGGGCGTGGATTCGGGAATCCACGTTCAGGGGCCGAGCGCGAACGTGCTCGTGAGCTTGCCGGTCTCGCACCAGTCGAAGGATCTCATCGCCGAAGAACGCGCGCGGCTCGCGCAGACGCAGGCAAAGCTCGCGTCGGTACAGCAGAGTGTTCAAATCGAGGTCGGAGCGGCCGTGCGATCGTACGATGCGAGCGTTCGGGCAACCGCCGCGGCTACGCGCGCTCGTCAAGCTGCCCAGAGCGAATTGCACGCGACGGAGATCGGCTACCGCAGCGGTGCGAGTTCGAGCCTCGATCTGGCCGATGCTCGTCGGACGTACGATCAAGCCGTCGTCTCGGAACTTAACGCGCGATACAACCAGGCGCAGGCGCGGGCAACGCTATCGGTACTAATAGGAGAGTAATGCGAAATCGAAGGTTGATCGGCGTGGTGGCCGCGGTCGTGGTTGTAGGAGCGATCGTCGCGTACGTCGTTCTTCATCGTCGTCCAACGCTGCAGCAAGCACCGGCGGCGCCGCAAGTTGCGCTCGCAACGGCGCGCGCCGGCGACTTTACGGAGCGCATCAGCGCGGTCGGCCGCGTCGGCGCTCCGGCCGGAGCGCAAACGAAAGTGGCCTTTGCCGTTCCGGGGATCTTGCAAAGCGTCGACGTCCGCGTCGGCGAACACGTCGGAGCGGGGCAGACGCTCGCGCAGCTCAACACGCGAAACCTCTCGCTGACCGCGCAGCAAGCACAGGCCGATGCCGCCGCCGCCGCCGCCAACGCGCAGGCCGCAGCCGTCGACAAACTCAGTACGAAGATCGCCGTCGACCGGCGCACGCTCGAACGCGCCCAGTCGCTTTTCGCGGCGGGCGTGGGAGCCCGTAAAGATATCGAAGCCGCACGTGCGGTGCTCGCGGCAGACTACGCGGATCGTAATTTGAACGGGGCGCAGCGCACCGCCGCGGCCGCGCAGGCACAGAGCGCCAGCGCCCGCTCGTCACTCACGCAAAACGATCTCGCCAACGCCACACTTCGCGCACCGAGCGACGGCGTCGTGCTCGCAATCCTCAAACAGCCGGGAGAGTCGGTCGATCCGACGACGCCCGTCATCGCGATCGGCCCCGCTGCCCAGGCCGAGTTGACGCTCAACGTTTCGGCCGGCGACGCGCAGCGGGTGCGCGTCGGGGACCCGGTTTCAATAGCCGTGCCCGGCACGAACCTGCACGCGCAAGGACGGGTGATCGGCGTAACGCCGGCCGTCGATCCAACGACGCAGAGCGCGACGGTGGTTGTATCGGGCGTTCCGCCCGGTAGCGTGGCCGGCAGCGCGGTTGCGGCGACGATTATCGTCGGCCACTCGACGGGCATCTTGCTGCCGCAGACCGCGATCGTGCAAGATCCACAGAGCGGCAAGACCGTCGTGTTTTTACAAAAACGCGGGAAGAACGGCGACGCGCAATTCGTGCAAACCACGGTTTCGGTGGTTCAAAGTGACGGGACGACGGCCGAAATCACCGGATTGAACCCAGGCGCGCAAGTCGCCGCGCAGGGCGCGTTCGCGCTCCTGGCTCCGGGCGGCTAACGATTCAGGGAGATTTGCGAACGGCGTTGTCGCCACGGCGGGCAAAAAGCGATAACCGGCGGCGCGAATAGTCGAGGACCATGCGGAAATGCGCGAGCAAGCCGGCGCCGATGTGGCCGTGCGACGCGCCGCGAAGAATCTGGGTCGAGCCGATCGACGGCGAGGTAACGTCGAACCCGCCGATCTGCGCGACCGGGATGACGCCGAGCAGTTCCACGCTCGTGCCGCCGACGCCCTCGACGCCCTGCGAACGCGTCGCCTTGAAGAGATCCGCGTGCTGGCGGTAATATTCGTAGCTAAGATTGATCGTCGATTGATCGCCGGTATCGACCGCGAGATGCGTGCTGAGCGAGCCGAGCTTTACGGCGACGACGGGCAAGAAGTTCTCGAAGTCCAAGGCGATCCCGTTCGGCGACGCATCCCCCGACGGATTTTCGAACGTTGCGGTGTGCGCGTCGTTGTCGAGGGTGAGCGACGTATTCGCGAGGACGTCGGCTCCCAAGACGAGGTCGTATCCGTAGGCGTGAATGTCGTGCAGAACGACGTACTTCGCTTGCCCGAACGTTGCGCTGCCGACGCGCAGCGGGCCGGCCGTCACGACTTCGGTCGCGTATTCGCCCAGCCCGTTGACGCGAAACGCTCCCACGATCGGCGCGTGCAGTTGTTCGGCTAGATCCAAACTCATCGCGATGCCGGAGTTCCCCGTATCGATGAGGCATCGGACCGCGATGCCCGCGATCGTGCAAGTACCGATGGGCGCGACGATCGAGGAATCTAACGCCATTGGAGCCGAGCCGTTCCAAACCGGCACGAGTCCCTTCGGCGGCTCGAAGGGTACCGTCGCAACCGATCGCGTTTTGTAGCGCTCGAACGCCTGGCCGTTGCGGTCGATCGCAAACGGCAGCATATAGCTGCCGACGCGCCGGTAATCGCCGAAGCGGAACTCGGCGTCTTCGTTGGCGTCGCGCGTCCGCGCGACCAGCCACGTTTGCCGATCGACATCTACTTCCATCGGGATCGCGTCGCGGGCGGCGACGGCGAGCCGGCGATACGATTTCGAATCGACCGTTACGAGGCCGCGGTCCTCGATGTGACCGCCGTCGCGCGCGAAAGCCGGTTCGAGAAACGCGTCGCTCGTAATGGTGCGCAATCCTCGTGAATAGTAGTCGATGTGCGAGCTGGGCAGCGCGGTGCCGTTCATATTGACCGCGTAGAAGCGTTCCCCATCGAAATACATGCCCAGGCAGATCGCTTCGTTGCAATGCTCGGAGAGTTCTCGCAACCCATCGGTATCTTCGTGCCGCGTGATGAGGATGGTGTCGTCGCGATACTGCGCGGCGCTCGCGATGTGCGCTCGATCGGGCAAGCCGGAGGCCGCGCGCATTCGATCGAGCACGGTCTGGAGCGGCGCCTGCTGCGACGATGCCCCCAAAAGCGGGAGCAACAGCGCGCAGAGCAATGCGGCTCTGGCGGCGAATCCCATGGCATGGGATTCGAGATGCTCGACAGCTACCTTCTTGACGGCACGCCATCCAAAAGCGAGGTCGTCCGCGCGCTGCTCGCGTCGCCGGTGGACGTTCCGGGAGCCGCCGCGTTTTATACCGGCATCGAAACGCTCGGCGCCAAGTCACCCGATCTGGCTCTCATCGCGCTGCGCCTGGTGCTGGCCGGCAAGAAGGCGGAGGACTCGACGGTCGTGCGCCTTCGCTCCATTATCGAACGGACGCGCGCCAAAGGCGTCGATGAGGCGAGCGCCCGCGAGGCGTACTATCGCGAGCTGGCATGATGCAGCGCTTAGCAATCGCCGGCGTTCGGAGCTGGTCGCGCTGGCAGCCCGACCGCGGGATGTTTTTCAATAGCTACCTGATCGAACGAGCCGGCGGAAACCTCGCCGTCGACCCGCTCGCGCTCGACGAGGCCGACGTTCGCGAACTCGAATCGCTCGGCGGCATCGCCGTCGTGGTTCTCACCAATCGCGATCACGAGCGGGAAGCCGCGCAGATTCGCAGCCGTTTCGGCGCGCGGGTTCTGGCCTCGGAGATCGAAGCGCCGCTTTTTGGGCTTCCGCTCGACGGAACGTTTCGCGACGGCCAGGAGGTCTCCGACGGCGTCGTTGCGCTCGGGCTGCCTCACGGCAAGACGCCCGGCGAGGTGGCGCTGCATTTGCCCGAGCTTCGGACGGCGATCGTGGGTGACGCGATCATCGGCACCCCCGCCGGGTCGCTCTGCTTGCTCGCCGACGACAAGCTGGCGGACCGCGAAGCGTTCGTGCTGGCCTTGCGCCGCCTCTGGGCCCTGCGTCTGGAATCGCTCCTGCTGTGCGACGGCGCCCCGCTCTTTGCCGGCGCCGACGATGCGATCGGTACGCTGCTCGAGGCGCGCGGCGGCATCGGCGTCAACCGCATCAACATCGACGAGGTGACCTGGATCGACGACGCGAGTCCGAACGGAGTCTACGCCGCGAGCGACGCGGAGGTCGGCGACCTGATTGGAGCGCGGAAGCTCGGCTATCGTCTGGCGATCGTCCCGCCGGGTAAGCGCTACTGCCCGCTGCACGCGCACGATCGAGAAGAAGAGATGTTCTTCGTCTTAGAGGGCGAGCCGACGATCCGCTCGATGCGGGGGTCGGTCCGGTTGCGGCCGGGAGACATCATCGCCTTTCCGACCGGCGATCGCGGCGCGCACCAGCTTCTTAACGAAAGCGAGGGCCCGGCGAAGCTGCTGCTCCTAGGAATGGAACGCGCGGATGAGATCGTCTACTATCCCGACTCCGACAAAGTCAGCATCTCGTCGCGTGAAATTCGAGTCCGCGGCACGCCGCAACTCCCGTACTACGAGGGCGAGGAATAGCAGCCGCCCGGCACGCCAGGCTGGTGGACCATACTTCGCGAGAAGCAACTAGGGGAACGGCGTCGAAATGGAACGGTGCTGTGAACGGACGCGTTTAGGTACTGACATGGTTTCACTTCGCACACTCGGAATTGCCTCGATGATTGCCGCGCTCGCTCTCGGCGGCTACGGTCGCGCGCTCGCGGATCCGCCGGCCTGGGCGCATCATGGCGTCTACAACTTTGAAGACGGCGGACAGGCGCAGGACCGCGGCTCGGTGGCGGGCACGATTGCGAGCGTCGATTATTCCTCCGGCGAGTTCACCCTGGATACGGCGAAGGGCCGCATCACCGTGCAGGTGACGCCGAGCACGAGCATCTTCCGCGGCAAGTCCGGGTACGCCGCACTCACGGACCTGCGTCAGGGCGCCCGCGTTCAAGTTTTCGTCAGCCAGGTCGACGGCCGATTGATCGCTCAAATCATCCGTATCCGCTAGCTGGTGGCCGCCGTCGTCGCGGAAAACCTTCATAAATCGTATTCGGACCGTCGGGGCCGTCGAGCAGTGCTCGACGGCGTTTCGTTTTCTGTGGCCGAAGGACGGACGCTGGTCGTGTTGGGCCCCTCGGGAGCGGGGAAAAGCACGTTGCTGCGCCTGCTCGCCGGCCTCGAATCGCTCGATTCGGGGAGCATCATGCTGGGCGGACGCGAGATCGCCGATGTGCCCGCCGAACGGCGCGGTGTGGCCCTCGTCTTTCAAGACGACGCGCTCTTCCCGCATCTGACGATCTTCGAGAATCTGGCGTTCTCGATGCGGTTGCGCCGTGCGGGCGAATCGCAGATCGAGCGACGCGTGCGCGAAGTCGCCGATGCGTTGGCGATCTCGGCGCACCTGCGCGAACGCCCGGCCCGCCTCTCGGGCGGCGAGCGGCAGCGCGCCTCGATCGCGCGCGCGATTCTGAGCGATCCGCAAGTTCTCGCGCTCGACGAACCCCTCGCGCATCTCGATCCCGAGTTGCGAGCGCACGTCCGCTCGCAGTTCGTCGGGTTTCGCGCGCGGTTTTCAGGGCCGGCCATTTACGTCACGCACGACCACGTTGAAGCGTTTGCCGTCGCCGACGAACTCGCAATCCTTATCGACGGACGTATCGTGCAGTGCGGGCAGCCGCAGGCGCTCTACGATTCGCCCGTCGATCTGCGAGTTGCCAGGTTTTTCGGAACGCCGCAGATGAATCTGTTGCAAGACACGATGGAAACGATTGGAATACGACCCGAGCACGTCGTCCTGCGCGACGATGGTGCGGTGCGAGGAGAAGTCGCGGGGTACGAGCGGGGCGGCTCGGATTGGTACGTGCGGGTATCGACGCCGCGCGGCGACGTGCTCGCGCGTATGCCGCAAACGTGGCACGATCGCCCCGCACTCGGGGCGCCGCTCGCGATGGAATTTCCGACCGCGCACGTGCGCAGGTTCGATAACTCTACTGGGAAAGCGAGACGATGACCGACGATATCCGCCGCATGGCGGCGGGCGTACTTTGTACCGGGTTCGACGGCGTCACAATCGACGCCGCGTTCGAAGCACAGCTGCGAGCGACGCCGGTGGCCGGGCTGATTCTCTTTGGCCGCAACGTCGAATCGCTCGCGCAGACGCGCGCGCTGACCGATCGCATTCGCGAGATACTCGGCGATGCGGAACATCCGCCGATCGTTGCGATCGATCAAGAAGGCGGCCGCGTCGCGCGTTTGCGCGACCGCGTGGAAGAGATTCCGTCGATGATGGCGGTCGGCGCTACGCGGGATGCGGCGCTTGCCCGCCGGGCCGGCGAAGCGCTCGCCTTCGATCTGCGACGCGCGGGCGTCAATCTCGATTTCGCGCCGGTGCTCGATTTGGCGCTGCAGAGCGCGAACACCGCGATCGGTGCGCGTGCGTTTAGCGACGACCCGGCGCTGGTCATCGAACTTGCCGGCGCGGCCGCTCGCGGGATGCGCGGTGCCGGTATCGCGACGACCTACAAACACTTTCCCGGACACGGTTCGACCGCGGAGGATTCGCATCTCGGGCTCCCGGCGATCGACGAGACGCTCGAGACCTTACGCGCGCGCGATCTGCTGCCGTTCAAAGCCTTGCTGCCCGAAGCGCAGTCGGTGATGACGGCACATATCGTTTTCCGCGCTCTCGATCCGGATCGGCCCGCCACGCTTTCGCCGCGCATTCTCACCGGTTTGCTGCGTGACGAGATCGGCTTCAAGGGCGTCTGTTTTACCGACTGCATGCAGATGGACGCGATCGCAAAGACCGTCGGCACCGCTCGCGGTGCCGTGCTCGCGCTGATCGCCGGCGCCGATTGTGCGTTGATCTCGCACAGCATTACCACCGCCGGGGAAGCTGTCGAACTCATCGCCGCAGCGGTGGAAGATGAAAGCTTGCCCGAAGCGCGTCTGCGAGAAGCGCACGATCGCGTGATGCGTTTCCGGCGTTCGCTCGCGTCTCCCGTACCGCTCGACGCGGCGCCGCCGGCCGCGGGCGTAGGTCGCGAGATTGGCCAGGCCGCCGTTACCTGTTTGCGCGGCGAGGCTCGGGCCGCGGCCGCACAAAGCATCGTCGTAAGTTTTGAAGGCACGACGACCGAGGGGGTCGTCGGAACGCATAGCGAGCACGCCTCGCTCGCATTGCATGCGACCGATCTCGAGGAATTGCGCGCGGCGCTCGAACCGCCGGTTTCACAGATCGACGAACTGCTCGCGCGACTCGCGCAGACGCGGCGTCGGCCCGTCGTGCTGATGCGTCGCGCGCACCTCTATCCGGAGCAGGCTCGCGCCATCGATCGGATTCTGGCGCAATATCCCGAGGCGCTGCTCGTATCGGCCCGCGAGCCGTACGATGCGTTTGAGTTTCCGCAGGCCCGTACGGTCGTCTGCACGTATGGCGACGACGCTCCGAGCATTGCCGGCCTCGCCGACGTGCTCTTTGGTGACGTGCCGGCTCGGGGCCGGCTCCCGATCGCCGCACCCGCGCTCGTCGAAGGATGACGCGCACGGCTATTGCCCCGGAGTTCGCTGCGGTGGAGGCGTTGCTGCAGGATGCCTGCGGCACGCAATTCACGGCGGCGGTCGCGCGCGTCGAGCGCGGCGGCCGACCCGTCTTCGAACGCGCGTACGGCCGTACGCGCGACGACGCGTTCGGCGAGCCGATCTACGTCGATACCTCTTTCGATCTTGCGTCGATTACCAAGATCTTCGTCTCGACGCTCGCGCTCGCGCTGGTTGCCGACGGCGTGCTCGACCTCGACGAGCCGCTTGGAAAGCGGATTCCCGAATGGGCCGGCAACGAGCACGCTTCCATTAGCTTGCGCATGTTGCTCGCGCACGATGCCGGCATGAACTCCGGCGCCGACTATCGCCAACTGCTCGGACACGACGTCGTTGCCTACACGCTCGAACGCGAACTCGTCGCGCCGCCGGGCGAGCGCGTTATCTACAGCGATCTCGGCTTCATCGCGCTCGGCGAACTGTTGACGCGAGCGACGGGACGCGCGTTGCCGGCGTTGCTTCGCGATCGCATGCCCGCGCTCGATGCGATCTTTCGACCCGCCGCAACGCAGCGGCCGGCGATCCCGGCTACCGAAGATGACGGCTGGCGCGGACGCGTGCAGGGCGAAGTACACGACGAAAAGGCCTATCTCATGGGCGGCGTCGCCGGTCACGCCGGCATCTTTGGAACGGCCGCCGACGTTGCGCGGCTCACCGAACACTATCTCGGGCCGCTCTGCGGACGCGCGCCGGGCTTCCTTCCCGAATCGCTCGTGCGCGAGGCGACTCGCGAGATCGCGTTCGATCCGATTTTGCGCCGCGGACTCGGATGGGCGCTCAAGACGAGCGACGAGAACTCGTGCGGCCGCACGCTCTCGGCGCAGACGTTCGGGCACACGGGATTCGTCGGAACGTGCGTGTGGGCGGATCCGGCGCGCGATATTTCGGGCGTACTGCTGACGAACAGCGTCTATTTCGGCCGTCGCGACACGCGCGATCTGCGCGCCGCCTTCTACGACGCCATCGCCGCCGCATGATCGCCGTCGGGCTGATGAGCGGTACGTCGCTCGACGGTATCGACGCCGCACTCTGCCGAATCGTTCCGCACGGCGCCGGATACGACGTCGAGCTTCTCGATTTCACGACGACGCCGTTTTCAGCCGATCTGCGCGCGGAACTGACGGCCGCGCTCCCGCCGAATACGGGTTCGGTGGAGGATGTCGCCGCGCTGCACCGCCGGCTCGGTGAGGCGTTCGCGCACGCCGCGCAAACGCTTCTGCGGGGGCGGCACGTCGACTACGTCGCTTCGCACGGTCAGACACTCTGGCACGACGGCGATCGGCACTTCACGCTGCAGGTCGCGGACCCGTTCGCGATTCGCGAAACGCTGGGCGTGACGGTCTGCTTCGATTTTCGCAGCGCCGACGTGGCCGCCGGCGGGCACGGCGCGCCGCTCGTGCCCTATGTCGATGCGCTACTGCTCGCGAGCGGCGTTGAAGATCGCGTCGCCGTTAATATCGGCGGCATCGCGAATCTTACGGTCTTGCGTCGCGGCGTCGCACCGCCCGAGGTGATCGCCTTCGATAGCGGGCCGGGAAATATGCTGATCGACGCGTTCGTGCGCGAGCGCACCGACGGAACCCACGCGTACGACGCCGGCGGCGCGCTAGCCGCGGCCGGCGTTGCCGACCGAACCGCTCTTGCGGCGATGCTCGACGATGCGTACTTCGCGCAGGCTCCGCCGAAAACGACCGGCCGGGAGCGCTTCGGAGCGCAGTTTCTCGCCGCTCACGCCCGCGCGTTGGATGCGCTTTCGCTCGAGGACGGCGCCGCGACGCTGACCGCGCTCACGGCGGCGACGCTGGCGGATGCGATTCGAACGCACGCGCCGCCGGGCGCCCGCGTTCTCATCAGCGGCGGCGGCGCGCGCAATGCGGCGATCCTGCGCGGGCTGGCAGAACGGCTTACGGGCTTCGTTGTCGAACCATCGACGGCAATGCTCGACCCGGATGCCAAAGAAGCGATCGCGTTCGCGATTCTCGGCTACGAAACGCTGCGCGAACGCGCGGCCAACGTTCCGCGCGTCACCGGCGCCGCGCGCACCGTGCCGCTCGGAGCGATCGCGCCGCACAACCTGCGCGCCCTTCTCGAAACGCTGGAGGCCGAATGCCGACGGTAACGATCGGCGTCGACGCCGGGGGAACCTCGACGATCGCCGCGATCGCGCGCGATGGTAAACTGCAGCGAACGCACGAGGGAGCCGCGGCCAATGCGAGTTCGCGCGGCGTCGAACCCGCGAGCGAGACGATCGTGCAGACGATCCTCGCCGTCCTCGACGGCGCGATGCCCGATGCAATCGTCGTGGGCGCCGCCGGAGCCGGCCGTTCGGGCGTCGCGTCGGCGATCGAGGGGACAATTCGCGCGCGGTTCGCGCCGGCGCGCGTGCTCGTGCGCGACGACGCGTTCATCGCGCTGCGCGCGGTCGTGCCGGCCGGTGACGGCGCGGTCGTAATTGCCGGAACCGGCTCGATCGCGTATGCGGAGCGCGACAATCGCGCGTATCGCAGCGGCGGCTTCGGCTACCTGGCGGGCGACGAAGGTTCGGGCTTTGCAATCGGACAGGCGGCCCTCAAAACGCTCGTACGCGCGTTCGACGGGCGCGCGCCGCAGGATGCATTCGTGCAGGCACTCGCGGCCGAGCTCGATGTGGCCGACGCCATTGCCGCGATCGATCGGATCTACGGCTCGCCGAACCCGGTCACGCGCATCGCCGCCCTCGCGCCAATCGTGCTGGAATCCGCCAACGCGGGCGAGCGCGCCGCGACCAAGATCTTACAGGTGGCCGCGCTCGATCTCGCGGAGTTACTCAAAGCCGTGATTCGCAAAGCGGGTTTCGACGCGCCGAGCGTGCCGATCGTCTTTGCCGGAGGCCTTTTGCGGCGCAACAGTATGCTCACGTACCTGCTGGAGACCCGTTTGCAGAACGAATTCCCACACATGCCGATCCGCAAAGAAGCGGTGGAACCCTACGCTGGCGCACTCGCCGCGGCCGAACGACTGGCGAGCGAGTGATGCACGACGGCCTGCCGCAGACCGAAGCGGTCAATCCGCGAACCAGCGGACTCGATGCGCTGCAAACCGCCGACTTGGTTCACGTGCTGGCCGACGAACATCGCGCCGCCGTCGATGCGGTCGTCGCGCAGAGCGCCGCGATCGCCCGAGCGGTTGACGAGATCGCGCCGCGTCTGCGCGCCGGCGGTCACCTGCACTACGTCGGCGCGGGAACGAGCGGGCGGCTCGGTTTCTTGGATGCATCCGAGATGCCGCCGACCTTCGGGACCGATCCGCGACTCGTGTGCGGGCATATCGCCGGCGATCTGCCGGCGCTCACGCGGGCGGCGGAAGGGGCTGAGGACGACGGCGAAGCCGGCGTGCGCGCGATGCGCGGGCACGTGCTGCCGGGCGATGCCGTGGTGGGTATCTCGGCGAGCGGCGGTGCGCCGTACGTGGTGCGCGCGATCGCCGAAGCACGTTCGATCGGCGCGTGGACGCTCGGGGTAGCCAACTCCGCCGGCGCACCGCTGCTCGCGGCAGCCGATCTGGGCATCGCGTTGTTGACCGGCGCCGAGCCGCTGACCGGATCGACGCGCCTCAAAGCCGGCACGTCGCAGAAAGTACTGCTCAACACGCTTTCGACCGCGACGATGGTTCGCTTGGGGAAAGTCTACGACAACTTGATGGTCGACGTCGTCGCGACCAATCACAAGCTGCGCCAGCGGGCGCGACGTTTGGTCGAACGGATCGCGCATGTGGATCCCGAGCGCGCGCAAGCGTTGCTCGACGCGGCCGACGGTCGCGTGAAGATCGCGGTCGTTATGGCGAGCCACGGCGTCGACGCGCCGGCGGCGCGTGCGGTGCTCGACGCGCACGGCGGGGATTTGCGCGCGAGCCTGTGAGCCTCGCAGTCGGCGGTCTGCTCGCCCTGCTCGCTCTGCTCTTTCTTCGCCGCCGGGTCGATCCGCCGATCGATCTTACGAGCCGCTGGCTCTTACGATGGTTTCCGCTCTTTTTCGTGCCGGCGGGTGTCGGCGTCATCCGATACCTCGCGTTGATTCGCGTATATTGGCTGGGACTCGCCGTCGCGCTGGTGCTCTCCGTCGCGCTCGCAATTCTCGTAACCGCGCTCGTCGGAGGCGCGATCGCGCGCGTGCAAGAGCGGACGTAATGCTCGATATACTCGATATGATCGTAGGCTGCGCGGTAACGATCGGCGTTTACCTGCTCATGGAGCGGCTCTCGCGCGCGGGTCGAGACCATCCGCTGCTCAATCCGGTCTTAACCTCGATGCTCCTTATCGGTGCCGCGCTCTACGCGCTGCATATTCCGTACGAGCGTTACGCGGCGGCTGCGTGGCCAATCTCGTTTCTTTTGACTCCCGCGACGATCGCGCTCGCGGTTCCGCTCTTTCGTAACGCCGCTATCATACGCCGGTCCGCACTTCCGCTGGGCGTCGCGCTGCTCTGCGGCTCCGCCACGGCCGTGCTTACCGCCGTGCTCTGTGCGCACGTTTTCGGACTGCCCGACGTGGTGTTGCGATCGCTCGCTCCGAAGTCGGTGACGACGCCAGTCGCCATGATCGTGAGCGCGCAGATCGGCGGTTCGCCGACGCTTACGGCCGCGTTCGCGATCGTGAGCGGCGTGATCGGAGCGATGTTCGCGCCGATGATTCTCGGTGCGAAGCACGATCGGCGTTTTCGCGGATTCGGCATCGGCATCGCCTCGCACGGAATCGGGACGGCGCGCGCGCTTGCGATCGACGTGCTCGCCGGAACGTTTTCGGGCCTCGCTTTGGGACTCAACGCAATCGCAACGGCGCTCCTCTTGCCGCCCGTGTTTCATCTGCTGTTGGCCTGGTTCTCGCGCTAGCATCCGTTTGAAAGGTGGGGGTTCTCGGGTAGAATCCGTGCGGAGGATTCGCTTATGCGCTATGTATTCGGCATTGTTCTCAGCACCGCGGTAGTGCTCGGCTCGTTCCTACCCGCCGCGGCGGTTCCGCCGGGCGGAAAATACAAGCAATGCCACGGTTGGATCGATCACGTGTCGCTCGAGAACGTTCGCGTGCATTGCACGGACGGCGTTCCGGCCGACGTGTCGTTTCTTTCGTGGCCGAAATTCGTCGATCTCGAAGACGGCACGACGGTTCAAACCAAAGACCTTAAACCCGGAGCGCGCGTTCACGTGATCTACACGCAATCGCTCGGCGTGCGCCACGCCGCCAAGGTCTTCGTTTACGGACATCACGGCCGGGCGCTCTACTACACCAAGAACTAAGATCTCCCCGTAATTCGAGACAGGCAGTCTAAAGCGTCGGTATGGGCGAAAAAGCGCCGTAATGAAAATTGCGGCGCTTTTGCTTGCTCTGCTCCCGATTGCATTCGTGCCCCTCGACGATCGGCCGGTCACGCGGCAACTGCCCGTGCTCTTGGGCGCGATCGCCGGGCGAGCGGTGTCGACGCCGCCGCGTGCCGATCTGGGGAACTATCTTACGCCTGGGAATCCCGAAGCGATCATCGCGTGGCTCAACGGCCCGGCGGGGCAGCACGCCGGCGACTTCGTCGTTTCGACCGACATGCTCGCCTACGGCGGCCTGGTCGCCTCGCGCATTCCCGGCGTTACCTATGCCGATGCGTACTCGCGATTGCGCGAACTCGCGCATTTGCGTGCCGAACATCCCAAGGCGTGGCTCGGTGCGTTCGGCACGGTGATGCGCTTGGCTCCGACCGGCGTTCCGGCGCTCGGCCCGGCGAAAGATTTCTTCGCTGCGTACCCGGCGTGGAAATATCTCCAGGAGTATGCGAACCTGCACGATCCGCCGCTCCCGAGTGAAGCGGCGCGGGCGCAAGAACTGCGGCAGTTGATCGGCGAGCCGATACTGCAAGCCTACCTCGACACGCGCACACGAAATCTCGAGGTCGATTTGAAGATTCTGCAACTCACTTCGAACGGACCGATCGATCGTACCGTGCTCGGCCAGGACGACGCCGGCCCGGTCGGCTTGCATCTCAAAGACGTGCGCGCATTGAAAGCCGAAGTCGCGCAGCTCGGGATCGCCGATCGCGTTGCGATCGAACCCGGCGCCGACGAACTCGGAATGGCGATGATCGCGCAGGCCTTAGATCGCGGCATCGCATGGACGCCGCACGTTGCCGTGCGATACTCGATGCCCGACGGCGCCGCGTTCAACGATCCACTCGAATTCGCCCCGATCGAAACGGCGATCGACGGGCTAATCGGACTTTGCGGCGGCGTGC
This sequence comes from Candidatus Baltobacteraceae bacterium, assembly GCA_036559195.1. Taxonomy (NCBI): domain Bacteria; kingdom Bacillati; phylum Vulcanimicrobiota; class Vulcanimicrobiia; order Vulcanimicrobiales; family Vulcanimicrobiaceae; species Vulcanimicrobiaceae bacterium. Next base: position 42,990 of record DATBTN010000058.1, on the reverse strand, counting down.
GCGACGACACGGCGCCCGACCTTACGCTCTACGTTCGCGTGCCCAAGACCGACCCGGCACACGACGCCTCGCTTCTTGCATCGATGCAGGGCGACGTTTCCGCGGGCAAATCGGTGGCGCTCGCCGACCTTACGTTCCTGGAGGGCAGCTTCGTTCACCAATCGGAGTTCGTTCAATCGATGATGCAAGCCGGCATTGCGGGGAAGATCGACGCGTATTCGTCGTGGAATACCAACGCCAACACGGTGGGTACCGCGCTCGCCGAAGCGATCGCCGCCGGCGTGGGCCGCCGCTCGCACCGCTACAACGCGATCGCGCACGCCGATTTCACCTTCGACCGTTACATGGACGACTATCTCTTTCACGACTACGTTCGCCCCGACCTCAACGCAACGCTAACGGCTCAAGGCATTACGGATCACACGTATCTGTTGCCCGATCAAGCCACGCCGATCACCGAACGAAATAACGCCGAACTCTGGAACCGCGCCGTCGATATCCTCGGCCAAATCTATCCGGGCTATCACATCGCCGACATGCGCATCACCCTCCCATGGGACCGCACCTTCGAAACCGAAATCGAAGTCCGCCTCGCCCCAGGTTTGCCGGCGCGCTAACACCGAGCGACCTGCTAGCGCCCGTGCTTCGACAGGCTCAGCATGACAAAAACGCGCTGTCGGCTCACATGACAAAACGCACCGCCAGCTCAACATAACAAAACGCACCGTCAGCTCAAAATAATAGGGCATGGTCCGACCCTTGTCATCCTGAGCTTGTCGAAGGGCGCCTGTTACGCGCTTTGCCGACCGCGCATTAACGTACGAGTTGTGAGGCGAGGACGAAGTGGATGCCTTCGGCTTGCATCTTGGGGTACATAACGCGGAGGGCTTCGAGGGTCGTGGGGCGCGGGTGGCCGATGGCGATGGCCGAGCCGTTAGCCTTTGCTACGGCGACGGCGCGGGCGAGCATCGACTCGCTGTAGGCCACATCGTCTTGGTTGTCGAGAAAGACGTCGCGAGCGGCGGTCGGTACGCCGTCGGTCTGTGCGGTTTGTTTGGCGACCGATTTCGCCGAGGTCATCGAGTCGATGAAGAAGAGGCCGTGCGCTTTGACCACGCCCATCACGTCGTTCATCACGCGTGGATCGGCGCTTGCTTCGCTGCCTTCGTGATTGTTCACGCCGGTTGCCAGCGGAACTTGCGCGACGTCGTTCTCGGTCTGCGCGACGATGGCGGCATCGCCCATCGCCGTCTTGATCTCGCCCGGTCCCGGATTGATATGCGAAATCGGTTCCATCGGAAGATGCAGCATCACCCCTTTGCCGGCGGCTTGCGCTTCGTTCGCAATGAGGGTTCCGTATCGCACGTGGGGCAGCACCGACATCGTGAGCGGAATCGGCAGCGCGATGTAGCCGCGTTCGGTATCGAGCCACTGGCCGCAATCGTCAACGATGATGGCGACGACCGGCGCGTTTCCCGTGTAGGCGGGTGCCTGCGTGGCGCGCGGTGCGAGCGTGAGGGCGGGGGCGGGCGTCGCGCTCGACTCGGCCGATGGCGAAGCCTCCGGCGTTGCGGTCGCTTCAACGGTGGACGCGGGTGTAGCGATCGGCGCGGCGGTCGTCTGCGCCACAGTCGTGCCGCGCGTGCGATGGTTGGGCGCGTGGCGGGGGAGCAGCGCCCAAATCACGAGCGCCGCGATAAGCAGAAGAAACAACACGGGCAAGGGCTTGAGGCGGCCGGCGCCGCGGCGTCTACGTTTGCGAGCCATGGACTCCTACGGTCACGCGGTGGGTGTTGCGGTAGCGGGTTGGCAGAGTTCGACGAGCACGCCCAGCGTGCTCTTGGGATGGAGAAACGCGATGCGATTTCCGTGAGCGCCCGCACGCGGATGTTCGTCGAGTAAACGTACGCCGGCGGCTTTTAGTCGCGCGAGTTCGCCGACGAGGTCGTCTACGCGATACGCCGTATGGTGAAGCTTCGTCGCGGCGTCGCCGCGATAGCGCGCGATCGGCGAGGTCTCATCGAGCGGCCGCAGCAGTTCGATGACGCTTTCACCGGCCCTCAGACCGACCGCCTCGACGCCTTGATCGGCGACGATCTCGCGATAGATCTGTTCGAAGCCGAGGGTTTGCGTGTAGAGCTCGATCGTTGCGTCGAGATCGCGCACGACGATGGCGATGTGGTCGATCCGCACTTAGGCTACGATCTCTCGCGCGCGATAGACGCCGAAGACGTCGCGTAAAACATTGCAGACCTCGCCGAGCGTCGCGCCGGCGTCGACGGCGTCGACGAATCGCGGCATCAGGTTCTCAGTGCCCGCTGCGGCGGCGCGAACCGCCGCCAGCCTTTCCTCGACCAGCGCCGCATCGCGGTGCGCGCGAAACGCCTGCAGGCGAGCGCTCTGATCGCGTTCGACGGCTTCGCCGATCCGCTGCAGCGGGATGCGAACGCTTTTGCCGCTCTCGGCAAAGCGATTGACCGCCACCACCACCGCCTCGCCGCTTTCGATGGCTTGCTGCGCGCGGTACGCCGAATCGGCGATGCGCGTCTGCATCCAGCCGCTCTCGATCGCGGCGACGGCGCCGCCCAAGGCGTCGACTTCGGCGATGAGCGCTTGCGCGCGCGCGATCAAATCGTTGGTCAGGCTCTCCACATAGTACGATCCGGCGAGCGGATCGACGACGTCGGCGACGCCGCTCTCGTAAGCGATGATCTGCTGCGTGCGCAGTGCGAGCTTCGCCGATTCGGCCGTGGGCAGCGCGAGCGCCTCGTCCTTGCCGTTGGTATGCAGCGACTGCGTGCCGCCGAGAACGGCCGCGAGTGCCTGCAGCGTCACGCGCACGACGTTGTTCTCCGGCTCCTGCGCGGTCAGCGTCGAGCCGGCCGTCTGGGCATGTGCGCGCAGCATCTGCGAACGCGGGTCGAGGCAGCCGAATTCGTCGCGCGTGATGTGCGCCCAGAGATAGCGGGCGGCGCGAAACTTTGCCACTTCTTCAAAGAAATCGTTGTGAGCGTTCCAAAAGAACGAAAGCCGTGGCGCGATGGTGTCGGGATCGATGCCGGCGTCTCGGGCGGCGCGCAGATAGGCTTTGCCGTTCGAAAGCGTGAACGCGATCTCTTCGAGCGCGGTCGAGCCGGCCTCGCGAATGTGATAGCCGGAGATCGAGATCGTGTTCCACTGCGGAACTTCCCGGGCGCAGTAGGCCATGACGTCGGTGACCAGGCGCATGGACGGCGCGGGCGGATAAATATACGTGCCGCGCGCGACGTACTCTTTGAGCACGTCGTTCTGAATGGTGCCGCCGAGTTTCTCGAAGGCGATGCCGCGACGCCGGGCGACGGCGAGCACCATCGCGAGCACGATCGCGGCCGGCGCGTTGATCGTCATCGAAACGGTAACTTCATCGAGGGGAATTCCGTCGAAAAGCGTCTCCACATCGGCAACGCTGTCGATCGCGACGCCCACTTTGCCGACTTCGCCGCGCGCCTGCGGCGCGTCGGAATCGTAGCCGAGTTGGGTCGGCAGATCGAATGCGACCGAAAGGCCGGTCGTACCGTGCTCGAGTAAGTAGCGGTAGCGAGCGTTCGATTCCGCCGCCGTGGCGAATCCCGCGTACTGACGCATCGTCCACAAACGGCCGCGATACATATCCTTGCGCACGCCGCGCGCGAACGGAAAGGTTCCGGGCGTACCGAGATCGTGCGGCTCGTCGCCGATGCGGTCGTAGACCGGTCGCAGCGGGATGCCGGAATCGTTGAGGTCGCGGGCCATGTCGGAAACGGTATTCGCCTTCAGCTGCCGCGAACGCTCTACTCGATCGTCACGAGCGTGCTCGCCGCTTCGACCGTCTCGCCTTTTTGAGCGTGAATCTTCGTTGCCGTGCCCGCACGGTGCGCGCGAATCTCGTTCATCATTTTCATCGCCTCGACGATGGCCACGACCTGACCCTCGACGACCGCATCGCCGGCGTTGACCGGCACCTCCACGACCACGCCGTGCATCGGCGATCGCACGTCGTTGCCGCTCGCGGCCGCATTGCGTTTGGCCGAGGCGGTACGCGGCGCGACTTTCCCCGCCCCGCGCGAAGCCTGCACGGGCCGATCGAGCACGCGAACGCGGTAGAGTTTGTCGTTGATCTCGACGCGCACGATCTCATCGCTCGCGGCGACGTTTGGCGCCGCCCCGGTTTGCGCGAGGCCCTGCGCAGCGGACGCGTTTGCGCCACCGGCAAATCGCTCGGCGGCGAACGCTTCGAGCGTTGCGGTTCCGTAGCTTGCATCGCGCACCGCAGGCTCATCGCAGAGCGCGCGCAGGAGTGGGAGCGTGGTCGGCACGCCCGCGATTGCGTACTCGTCGATGGCGCGGCGAAATCGTGCGATGGCCTCGGGGCGCGTCGGCGCCCAGACCACGAGCTTGGCGATCATCGAGTCGTAGTCCGGTGAGATCGTGCAGCCGGCATAGGCGGCGGAATCGACTCGCACGCCGAGACCCGCCGGTTCGCGATACGCGGTAATCGTACCGGGCGCGGGGCGGAAATTCTGCGCGGGGTCTTCCGCGTTGACCCGTCCCTCGATCGCGTGGCCGCGGAAAACGATCGCGTCCTGCGCGTAGCCGAGCGGCTCGCCTGCGGCGACCCTGATTTGCTCGCGAATCAGATCGATTCCGGCGATCATCTCGGTGACCGTGTGCTCCACTTGAATGCGCGTGTTCATCTCGAGAAAGAAGAAATCGTCGCCGGAGACCAGACATTCGATCGTTCCGACACTGTCGTAGTCGATCGCTCGCGCCGCGCGAATCCCGGCTTCGCGCATGCCGTCGCGCACGCGTTGCGAGATCGTTGCCGGCGCTTCTTCCCAGACCTTTTGATGGCGCCGCTGGAGCGAACAGTCGCGTTCGCCGACGTGGACCACGTTACCGTGCTTGTCGGCGAGCACCTGAAGCTCCACGTGCTTGGGATTGTCGAGATAGCGCTCGGCGTAGACCGTATCGTTCTTGAAATAGGCTTCGGCTTCGCGCCGTGCGGTGGTGAAGGCCGACTCCACTTCATCCATCGTGCGCGCGACTTTCAGGCCTTTGCCGCCGCCGCCACCCGAGGCCTTGAGCGCGAGCGGAAGGCCGAAGGTTTGCGCCGCGGCGCGGGCTCCGGCGGCATCGGCGATCGGTTCGGTTCCGCCGGGCACGACCGGAACGCCGGCCTTGACCATCGCCTGTCGCGCGCGCACTTTGTCGCCCATCGCGTCGATGGCATCGGGGTGCGGGCCGATCCACGCAAGTCCGTGCGCGAGCACGGCGCGCGCGAAGGCGGCGTTCTCGGCGAGAAAGCCGTAGCCCGGGTGGATAGCCTGCGCGCCCGAGCGGTCTGCAGCGTCGAGGAGTCGTTCGATGTTGAGATAACTCTGCGAAGGCGCTGCGGGGCCGAGCAAAAACGCTTCGCCGGCCATGCGAACGTGCGTCGCGTCGCGGTCGATCTCCGAGTACACGGCGACGGTCGCAACGTTCATCTCGTGCGCGGTCCGGATGATGCGCACGGCGATCTCGCCCCGGTTCGCGATCAGGATTTTATCGAACATTGCCCGTGATCCGTAACGTGCGAACCTCATCCAGATCGAGGTCGGGAAAACGATGCGCGAGCGTCCACGCCGGCGTGCGCGGCGTCTCCATGGGTTCTGATTCACGCGCGAGGAGCACGGCTAGAATCGCCGCAGCCTCGTCGTCGGTCGGTGACGCGCCTACGAAGCCGAGGGTCATGCCGACGGCGGGAACATGCCCATGGCATGGAATCCGGCATCGACGAAGTGCACGTCGGCGGTGATCGAAGAAGAGAGATCCGATGCGAGATAGACGGCGGTTTTGCCAACGTCGTCGGCGGTAACGTTGCGTCGCAGCGGCGCGGTTGCGCCGACGACGTCGAGCATTTTGGAGAGTCCGGCAACCTGGCGCGAACTCGCGGTCTTGATCGGTCCGGCGGAGATCGCGTTGACGCGAATGCCGCGATCGCCTAGATCGAACGCGAGGTAGCGCACGATCGATTCGAGCGCCGCCTTGGCGATGCCGGCCACGTTATAGTTCGGAACGATCGCCGTCGCACCCAGATAGGTAAGCGCCATGATCGAGGCGCCGTCGTTCAACCCTTCGCGCAATGCCTGCACGAGTGCGATCAGCGAGTACGACGAGATGTCGAGCGCGAGTTTGAATCCCTCGCGCGAGGTGTCGTACACGCGACCGCTGAGGTCTTCCTTATTTACGAAGGCGATCGAATGAACCAAGGCGTCGAGTTTTCCAAACGCCTGCAGGTCGCGCGCGAGCGTCCGGAGCGCTTCGTCCGACGTGACGTCGCATTCGAGGACCGGGCCGCCGCCGAGTTCGGCCGCGAGCTTTGCAACCTCGTCTTTAACGCGCTCCCCCTGATAGGTAAAGGCGAGCGACGCGCCGTGTTCGTGCAGCTGCCGGGCGATCCCGGTGGCGATGGACCAGCGATTGGCGACTCCCGTGATGAGGGCTCGCTTACCTTCTAAGAGTTTCACGCCTGCTAGATACCAGCGCGGCCTGCCGCGTCCTCTAGAGCGTTGCTTGAATGTAGGTGAACTTCGCCTCTTGGCAGGCGTTGATCGCCATGACGCCGGCCGGGACCACCATCGCTTCGGGGACGATGCCGCCGAGCAGGCGCGCGTAGACGGCATCGTCTTGCAGCTTCAACGCGCCCGCAATCTCGGAGGCCATCCCGGTCACCGCATTGTTGCAGACGAAGAACGACGCGCCGTGGCGCTTCGAGAGCGCTTGAACCGACGACTCGTCGCGCGCGGCGCTGCCGTAAAACGGATTGTCGCGATGTTTTGCGCGCCAAGCATCCTTACCGAGATCGCTCTGCGTGAGGAGTTTTGATGGCCAGATCAGCCCGTTCCACGTTGCGTGATCGAAGGCCATGACGATCGACGTGCCGTGATAGAGCACCGCCGCGGCATGCAGCGCACCCGATCCCTCGTTGAGCGTGACCTCGTAGGCGTAGATCGAGTTGTACATGTTGGCGAGCGCCGTCCCGCCCTCGAGTTTCGTGACGCCGAAACACTGGCGATGCTTCGCATCGCGCGCGAGGCGCGCTTCGAAACGCGCTCGGTCGAACGGATGGCCGCCGGCTGCCGCCGCCGCGGCGCCGGGCAGGGCTGCGGTCAGCGCGGTTGTGAGCAGAAAGGCCTTGCGGCTCGGCATAGCTTACGCTCCGGGATGCGAGTGCTTAGAGTGGAATGTTTCCGTGTTTGCGCTTGGGGCGCTCCACGCGTTTTGTCGCGAGCATCTCGAGTGATTTCGCGATGACGCGGCGGGTCATTCGCGCCTCGACGATGTCGTCGACGTATCCGCGCTGCGCCGCGATGAACGGATTGGCGAAGCGCTCGGTGTACGTGTCGATGAGCTCCTGCATCTTCGCGGCCGGGTCTGCTGCCGCGGCGATCTCCCGGCGGAAGATCGTTTTAACCGCCCCTTCGGCGCCCATGACGGCGATCTCGGCCGTGGGCCACGCAACGTTAACGTCGGCGCGGATGTGTTTGGACGCCATAACGTCGTAAGCGCCGCCATACGCCTTGCGCGTGATGATCGTGATCTTCGGAACCGTCGCTTCGGCGAAGGCATAGAGCAGTTTGGCACCGTGCGTGATGATGCCGCCATACTCTTGATCGGTCCCCGGCAGAAAGCCGGGCACGTCGACGAACGTGACCAACGGAATGTTGAACGCGTCGCAAAAGCGTACGAAGCGCGCGGCCTTGATCGAACTCTTGATATCGAGCACGCCGGCCAAAACGTTCGGCTGGTTACCGACGATGCCCACGCTCTGACCGTTCACGCGACCGAAACCGGTGATGATGTTCGTTGCGTACGCCGGCGCGATTTCGAAGAAATCGCCGTTGTCGAGCACCGGCCGGATGACCGCGTGCATGTCGTACGGTTTGTTGGGCGAGTCGGGAACGATATCGTCGAGTTCGGTCACCAGGCGCGCCGGATCGTCGTCGCAGGCGTAGCGCGGCGGATCCTCGAGGTTGTTTTGCGGGAGATAGCCCAGCAGCGTTTTGGTCAGCTCGACCATTTCGTCTTCGTCGCTCGCCGTGAGATGTGCGACGCCGCTCTTCGTCGCGTGCGTGGTCGCGCCGCCGAGTTCTTCAAAGCTCACGTCCTCGCCGGTCACCGTCTTGATGATCTCCGGACCGGTGATGAACATCTGGCCGATCCGTTCGGCCATGATCACGAAATCCGTGATTGCGGGTGAGTAGACCGCGCCGCCGGCGCACGGACCGGCGATCAAACTCAATTGCGGAATCACGCCCGAGGCTTGGACGTTGCGCCAGAATATCTCGGCATATCCGCCGAGACTGACCACGCCTTCTTGAATGCGCGCGCCGCCGGAATCGTTGATGCCGATCATCGGTGAGCCGGTCCGCACCGCGAGATCCATCACCTTGCAGATCTTCTCGGCGAAGACTTCGCCGAGCGATCCGCCCAGCACCGTGAAGTCTTGCGAGAAGAGAAAGACTTGACGGCCGTCGATCGTCGCGCGGCCCGTAATGACGCCGTCGCCGAGAAACTCTTTGTCGGCGAGGCCGAACGCCGTGGTACGGTGCACGGCGAATCCGTCAAGTTCGATAAACGAATCGGCATCGACCAGCGCATCGACCCGTTCGCGGGCCGTCCGCTTTCCGCGTGCGTGCTGCTTTTCGATGGCGGCTTCGCCCGCCGGCGCCAGCGCCGATCGACGCTTGCCTAAAAGTTCGGCGTACTTTTCTTCGTGCGACTTCACCAGATGCCGAGCGCCATCTTTACATCGTCGCTAGCCATCTCTTTGGGATCCCACGGCGGCGAGAACGTGATATCGACCGTTGCGGTCTTCACGCCGTCGACCGACTTCACTTTATCTTCGACGGACTTCTTGAACATCGGGCCGACCGGACACATCGGCGACGTGAGGGTCATCACGACGGTAACGTGCTCGCTCGCCTCGCCCTCGACGCTGACGTCGTAGATGAGTCCGAGGTCGAGAACGCCCATATCGAGTTCGGGATCCTTAACATCTTTGAGCGCATCGCGCACCTGATCGACGGTTGGCACGGGGAACCTCCTGCTTCTCCAAATCGGTAACTGCCCGCAAGAGTTCCACTCGTTTTGGCTAAAGCATGCGCCATGCGAGCCAACTGGTGTTTGGGCGTCCCCGGCGTTTTGTTCGCCGGGATGTTGTTCTGCGCCCCGGCCCGCGCTACGGTCTCGGTCGCCGGCGGCGGCTTCGTGCAGAACAGTCCATCGACCGCCGGCGGCGCCGTCATCGTGAGTTCGGGCGCCTCGATCCCGGCCTTCCCGCTGGAACTGCAAGGGTCGTTGCTCGTACCGCTTACCAAGCAAGGCGGCTACGCGGCGACCGCCGAGATTCGCGGATTTACCGGCGGCGGCTACGGCGGGGCATATATTGGAGCGGGTGCCGGCGTCGGGGATCTCTCGGGTGACCGGACCGAAGGACCCATTCTCACGGTATTCGCGGGCAAATCGATCGCAAAACACACCGCTATAGAGGTGAGACTCTACCGCGCGACATCCGACGGCGGCGCGACCGCCGGCTTCCTCGGTCTTCGATTTTCCCTATAAATTTTCGGAGGATCGTGTCTTGGAAACCGTCGCGCGAACGTTGTTGTTATACGGAATCTACACTGCCGAAGCAACTCCAAACGGGTATAGGTAGTACTATCCCGTAAAGGTGTGGACCGGACAAGAGGAGTTAAAGTAGACCATGTCAATGTGGGAACCGTTTACCGAGCGAGCGCGCCGCAGCATCGTACTGGCGCAAGAAGAGGCTCAACGTCTCGGTAACAACTACATCGGGACCGAGCATATTTTGCTCGGGATCATTTCCGAGGGCGAGAGCCTTGCGGCCAAAGTGCTGGAGACGCTCGGCGTCAACTTAGCCAAAGTCCGCCAAGAGGTCGAAGCGATCGTGGGCCGGGGCGGCCAAACGGTTCAACAGGAAATGGTTTTCACGCCGCGCGCGAAGCGCGTCATCGAACTCGCGTTCGAAGAGGCGCGTCAGCTCAATCACAATTATATCGGCACGGAGCATCTGCTGCTGGGCCTCATTCGCGAGGGCGAGGGCGTAGCCGCGCGCGTGCTGACCAATCTCGGCGTCGACCCGGCCAAAGTCCGCGTCCAGACGACCTCGCTGCTCGGAGCCGAAGGGCAGCCGCCGGCGCCCAAGGGCAAATCGAAGACGCCGACGCTCGATGCCTACGGCCGCGACCTCACGGTGCTCGCACGCGAGAACAAACTCGACCCGGTGATCGGGCGCGCTAACGAGATCGAACGCGTCATTCAGATTCTCTCGCGCCGTACGAAAAACAATCCCGCGCTCATCGGCGAGCCCGGCGTCGGCAAGACAGCGATCGCCGAAGGCTTGGCACAGCGCGTCATCAAGGGCGACATCCCCGAACCGCTGCGCGACAAACGCGTGATCACGCTCGATCTCGCGGGCCTGGTTGCCGGTACGAAGTATCGCGGTGAGTTCGAGGAGCGCATGAAGCGCGTGATGGACGAGATCCGCGGCGCGGCCGGCGAGATCATCCTGTTCATCGACGAACTTCACACGCTCGTCGGCGCGGGCGCTGCCGAGGGCGCAATCGACGCCAGCAACATCATCAAACCCGCGCTCGCGCGCGGCGAGCTGCAGTGCATCGGCGCGACCACGCTCAACGAATTCCGCAAACACATCGAAAAGGACTCGGCGCTCGAACGCCGCTTCCAGCCGGTTATGGTCGGCGAACCGACGGTCGAAGAGACGATCGAGATTCTCAAAGGATTGCGCGACCGGTACGAAGCGCACCATAAGGTGACGATCACCGATGAGGCGCTGGCGGCCGCCGCCAAGCTCGGCGATCGCTATATCACCGATCGCTTCTTACCCGACAAAGCCGTCGATCTGATCGACGAAGCCTCGTCGCGCGTGCGTTTGCAGGCCACGTTGCCGCCGCCGGAAGTGCGCGAAGTCGAAGCCGCGCTGCGTAAAGTGATCGCCGAAAAAGAGTCGGTCGTAAAGTCGCAAGAGTTCGAAAAGGCCGCGTCGATTCGGGATCGCGAGGAGAAGCTGCGTCTCGAGAAGTCGCGTCTCGAGCAAGAGTGGCAAGACAAACGCGCGCAGAGCGACCGCGTACTCAAAGTCACCGAGGAAGATATCGCGCATATCGTCTCTTCGTGGACGAAGATTCCCGTCAGCCGCTTGGCGCAGGCCGAAACCGAGAAGCTTCTCAACATGAAGGAGTCTCTGCACAAACGCGTGATCGGCCAGGACGAAGCGATCGAAGTCATCACGCGCGCGATCCGCCGGGCGCGAGCGGGTTTGAAGAGTCCGAGCCGCCCGATCGGATCGTTCATCTTCCTGGGTCCAACCGGTGTCGGCAAGACCGAAGTGGCGCGCAGCGTCGCGGAGTTCTTGTTCGACGATTCGGAATCGATGATTCGCATCGATATGTCGGAGTACATGGAGAAGTACGCGGTCTCGCGCTTGGTCGGAGCCCCTCCGGGTTACGTCGGGTATGAAGAGGGCGGTCAGCTCACCGAAGCGGTGCGCCGCCGTCCCTACGCCGTCGTACTGCTCGACGAAATCGAGAAAGCGCATCCCGACGTCTTCAACCTGCTCTTGCAAGTCCTCGACGACGGGCGCTTGACCGATTCGCAAGGCCGCCAAGTCGATTTCAAAAACTGCGTGATCGTCATGACGAGCAACGTCGGCGCGACCGGCATGACGACGATGACCGACATTGGCTTCCGAACGCAAAAGAACACCGAAGAAGACGAGTCCAAAGGCTACGAGCGGATGAAGAACAAGGTGCTAGAGGAAGTCAAGCACACGTTCCGGCCGGAGTTCCTCAACCGCGTAGACGAAGTCGTGGTCTTCCATCAACTCACACGTCCGCAGATCGAAGAGATCGTCAGCCTGGAACTCGCGAAGGTCACGCGCGAAGTGCGCGCTCAGGAGATGTATCTCGAAGTCACCGAAGACGCGAAGGTGCTCTTGGCGAAAAAAGGCTGGGATCCGCAATACGGTGCGCGTCCGCTGCGTCGCGCGATTCAGCGCGAAGTGGAAGACGAACTCGCCGAAGAGATGCTGCGCGGCCGCTTCGGAGCCGGCGATCACATCCTCGCCGAAATCAATCCGGACAACCCGGAGAAACTCAAATTCAGCAAAATCCCGTCCGTCCCACCACCCCCCGCCCCCCCGCCAACCGAACACGCCACAACCTAACCCTGACAAAAGAGGGTGCGCCCCCCGCTCAGCATGACAAAAACGGATGCGGCGCCCCCTTGTCAGCATGACAAAAAAAGGATGCGGCGCCCCCATGTCATCCTGAGCTTGTCGAAGGACGACAGGCTCATGCTTCGACAAGCTCATGCTTCGACAGGCTCAGCATGACAAGGATGCGCCCCCATGTCATCCTGAGCTTGTCGAAGGACGACAGGCTCATGCTTCGACAGGCTCAGCATGACAAGGATGCGCTCTTGTCATCCTGAGCTTGTCGAAGGGCGGCGAACTTGTGCTTCGATCGGCTCGCCGTAATAAAAGCGCGTGCCTTGTTAATGCGCCGGATCGGCGAGTAGGAGTTGCGCGAAGGACGTAACCGAGCGATGTGTTGGGCTTGGGTGCGTTCCGTCCTCGGGGCGGGCGAGTTGAACGGCCTGCATGCCTGCGCCTTGCGCGGCGTCGAGTTCGGCGGCGCTGTCCGAGAGAAAGAGGACCTCTGCCGGCGCGAGATCGATCGCGCGAGCGATGCCGGCGTAGGACGCAGGCTCGCGTTTGCTGCCGCTGGTCGTATCGAAGAACCCGCTAAAGAGCGCTCGCAGATCGCCGGCCACGCTGTACGCGAAGATCAACTCTTGCGCCGCGATGGATCCCGAGGAGTACGCGTAGAGCGCTAATCCCCGCGCGTGCCACGCGCGCAAGGCTTGGGCGGCGTCGTCGTAGATATGACCGCGCAACTCGCCGCCGCGATAGCCGTCGGCCCAGATAAAACCTTCCAGCGTTTTGAGCGGTGAGATTTTTGCGTCTCGCGCGATCCATTCGTGCAGTTGTGCGAGTACGGCGTCGCGCTCGTTCGGATCGATGCGGGCCTCGAGCGCGGCGTCGCGCAGCACCTCCGCAACGGCCCGGTCGCCGGCGTTGCGCGCGACGTAATCGTCGAGATGCGAATCGGCATACGGAAAGAGCACGTCCTTCACGAACGCGATCGACCCGGTCGTGCCCTCGATATCGGTAAGAACTGCGCGCGCGCGAAAGACCTCGGTCACGCGTCGAGGCGGGGAAAACGCTCCGCGATCGGGTCGCCGGTAAACTGCGCGACCCAGCCGTCGGCGTTGGTGAAGAGCCGGATGGCCGTGAACTGCGGATCCGCTCCCATATCGAACCAGTGCTTGGTGCCGGCGGGAACGCTGATGAGATCGCCGCGCACGCAGATCGTTTGAAAGACGTTGCCGCCGGCTCGCAGATAGAACGCGCCTCTGCCCTCAACGAAGAAGCGAACCTCGTCCTCCGAATGCTGGTGTTCTTTGAGGAATTTCATCCGCATGGGTTCGGTATCGGGCGTGCCGCGTTCGAGGCGGATGACGTCGACGGCCCGATAGCCGCACTCGGCCTTTAGGCGATCGACCGAACGTTGATACGCCGCTATGACGGCGTCGTGGCTCGCCCCCGGCGGAAGCTCCGCGTCGGCGGCCCAGCGTTCGAAGCGCACGCCGATCGCCTGCAAGCTGCGCGCTATCTCGTCGCCGTCGGTCGTCTCGAGCAGCGTTTTCGATGCGTCCGATTCGTCGTAAACGCGAAGTCGCGTCGTAGTCGCCGTCAACGTCATCGTGTCAATCTCCGTTCTTCCAAGTGGCATTCCAGCAAAAATTCGAGCCCCTCGAGATGACGCCTCGCATCGGTCATGCTCGCGCCCCAGACGTACAGCCCATGCCCGGCGAGCAGATACCCGGGCGTCTCGTTGCGATTCCCGAGCCGCCGCTCGATCGCTTCGGCGAGCGCCGCCGTATCCTGGCGGTTGCCGAAGATCGGGATGCGGACCGAACTTTCGTGCGTCGCGAAGCCTTCGAGCGCTTTGTGCATTTCGTAGCCGTACAACGAGACCTCGCCTTCATCGGCGTGCAGCCGCGAGAGCACCGTGCTCGCGACCGAATGGACGTGCAGCACCGCCCCGATCGCGGCCCGCGAACGGTAACGCGCGAGGTGCAGCGGCGACTCCGCGGAGATCCCCGGCGGCAGCGGCCCGTCGAGCGGGACGCGTACGATGTCGGCCGCGGTCAGCGCGTCTTTCGGGGCACCCGAGCGCGTGATCGCAATCGAACGTTCGTCGATCCGGCACGAGAAATTGCCGCCGGTTGCCGGCACCCATCCGCGGGTTGCGGCAAACCGGCCGGCGCCGGCAATCTGTGCGAGGATCTCGACGGCGATGCCGTCGGGCGATTCGGTCATGAGGCTACGATACCACAGCGAGTCGCGTGGAGTCCTACGCGATCGGTCGCCCGGCGACCGTGAGAATCGCGATCTCGCTTAGAACCGGCTCGTCGCGCTGATTGCGGACGGTAATGCGTACGCGCATCACACCGCGCCGCTTTCCGCTGCTCGAGGGCGTTTTTGACGCGACTTCCATGCGCGCGCGCAGCGTATCGCCGGGGCGCACCGGCGCGAGCCAGCGAAGTTCGTCGATACCGAGGCCGACGATTCCGGTCGCATCGAGCACGCGGCTTTCAACGAGCAAGCGCATCGTTACCGCAGCCGTGTGCCAACCGCTCGTCACCAGTTCGCCGAACGGTCCGTTCGCCGCGGCCGCCGCATCGAGATGAAACGGCTGCGGATCGAACGTGCGAGCGAATGCAAGCAGATCGTCCGCGCCGATCGTCGCGCTCGCCGTATCGAACGAATCGCCGATCGCAAAGTCTTCGAAGTAGCGTGCCATCCCCGGCGGTTTTCTCGACCGCCGAAACGAACCTGCCCACGATGTTCTCTCTCGCATTCGTCCTTTCACTCGCACAAGCGACGCCGGCGCAAGCGTCGCCGTCGCCGGCTCCCTCGCCGCTCGCATCGCCGTCGGTGTTGATCGCACAACCGGCATTGGCGAATCTTCACCCTGCGGGCTTGCGGCAGCCGCCGGTCGTCGTCGCGATTTCGAATGCGACGGGTGCGCTAAGCGCGACGCTCGATGCGGCCGTGGCAACGGCAAACGTGGATCAGACGAACCACACGATTACGCTGCAAGGCACGCAACAGACCGGTCGCGCGACACTGCACGTCAGCGACGCTGCCGGTGCGGCGATCGATCTTCCGGTGCGCAACGCGTACGACGCGGGAACGATCGCCTCGTCGGTCACGCTCAAGGTGACGGGCGATCCGCTCGATCCGGCATGGCTGCAAACGCAAATCGCGCAGGCGCTCGGGCGCGCAACGCTCGTGCAGCCGGGTCTGACGGCGCAATTTGCGGGGTACGCGCTCCCGCCGAGCCTGCCGCCGGGCTCGGTCGCGGCGATCGCGGTGCCCGTCCAAATTCCCGGCGGCGATGCGTACTACGACGCGAGCGGCACGACCAACGTTTCGGTGGAAAATATCGTCGCATCGGGTTTTGCGCCGCCGGTGTTGTTTTACGACGACGATCCGGAGAAGGTCGACGCCGCCGGCGTGCTCTACCGCGGCCGCATCGCGCCGGGTACGCCGACTCGGCTGTACTACTACCATGAGAATGGCGGGGATCCGCACGATCTGCTGCTCGTTCTTTCCGGTGTTTCTCAAGACCCGACATCGGTGCAGGTGATCGACTCGACGGCGGGGCCGAACATCGACGTGCTAAGCGTCGGGCACGCGGTCACGAAGAATTTTCTTCTAACGAAACCTCAGAACGAAGGCACGATCGTCGATCTTCCGCAGACCGAACCGTATCTCGTGCACGACTTGAAGATGCAGCGTCTCGACGGCGTAGCCGGAAACGTCGATCTGCGCGTGATGAGCGGCGGCGCGGTGACCGTTACGGTGCTCGCGGTACCGCCGCTGCCGGCCGGCTTCACTCCCCCGGTCTCGCAGATTGCGCCGTACCTCGACCAGCCGCAGCTTCCCGGCGACGGCCATCACCGCACCGGCGTCTTCGCGCTCGCCGGGTACGGGGTCGACCAGCTCACCTATCGGGCCGGCGGCCAGGATGTGTTCGCGCGGTACGGCGCGACGACGCCGCCGAGCGCCGATCCGAACGCGCCCGGGCACGACTACGGCGATTACGGCGTGCTGCACCGGATCGACCTGACGTTGGACAACCCAACTGCCGCGCCCGTCTCGCTCTATCTCTACGAAACGCCGCAAGGAGGCGTGCTGCGCAGCAGCTTTCTGGTCGATGGAACGCTGCACGAAGTCGGGTGCACGCGGGTTCCCAATCGCTATTTGATCGCCGCTCTGCCACCGCTAGGTCCGGGCGAGCATCGGGCAAGCACCGTTCTGACCATGACCGACGGCGGTTCGAGCTACCCGGTCGAGGTGGGCGTGACGGCCACTCCACCGGCCACGACGGCCCCGCCGATCGGTGCGCCGGATGGGTGCTTCCCTAAACCGGTGGCCGCCCCGGTGTTTTGATGCCGTTTTGATGGCGCTGACGCCATCGGTTTGGCACAATAGGGTCTAGGTGTATACAATCTTCTGTCTTTTCCTTGCGGAGATACGGCCATAGAACGGACGAATGAGCCGAAGATCGTTCTGCTAGTCCGCCTATTAAATGCGATCGACGAGGGCCGGTTTTCATTCGAGGATCTCAAGGACCGCATCGCCGACGGGGATCGACGCCCGAGCACGCGCAGCCTGCGCCGCTATCTGGCAATTCTCGCCGATGCGGGCTTTCCGTGGTATTTCGATCGCTCGACCAATACCTATCGCTTCGCCGAGGGCTACAGCCTCAAGCGCTTGGAGCTCAACAGCAGCGAACTCTTCGGTCTGGTGGCATTACGAGCGATCAGCGCGAGTCTGGGCGGCGCGATCGGGACCTATGTGGACGAAGTGACCGCCAAACTCGTCGGTTCGTCGGGGCGCGGCGTCAAGGAGCGCGTGGATGCGCCCTCGCCCGTGGCCTTCCGGCTGGGTGAGATCCGCCTCGACGAACAGGGCGAGCGCGCGTTCGCGCTGCTTTCGTCGGCCGAACGAAGCGCGCGCAGTGTGAGCTTCACCTATAACGACAAAGAGGGAACGCGCACCAAACGCAGCGCCGATCCCTATGGATTTATCGTCAGCGCCGGCCGCGTCTACTGCGTTGCCTACGATCACGCGCGGCGCGATAAGCGAACGTTTGCCGTCGATAACGTCAGCGAACTCACGATGCTCGCGCAGACGTTCGTAAAGCCGGCGAGTTTCAACGTGGAATCGTACGCTGCGGCGTCGATCAGCGGCGTCTTGCATAGCGATGCGACGATCGAAGTGCTCGTGCGCTTCGCCCCCCGCGTGGCGAAGGCTGCGGTCGCGGCGCGGGTCGTCGCCGACCGCGCGATCGATCGGCGACCCGACGGATCGGTCGAGATTGCGTATCGCGTCGCCGATGCGGACGAGCTGGCCCGTTGGGTCCTTGGCTGGGGCGCGCAGGCGGAGATTCTCGCGCCGGCGGCGCTGCGCGATCGCGTGCGCATGCTGCTCTCCGAAGTCGCAAGCAAATACGAACTCACGCGAAAGTAACGGGTTAGGCGCTCCGGCCGGTAAACCGCACGGCGAGAATTGCGGCGTCGTCGTGCGAGCCGTTCGGAATGATGGAAGAAGCGAGACTCTGGGCGGGCGTCGCATCCGCGGCCATGTCCGCGGCGCCAAGCCGATCGCGCACGCGCTGCTCGCCGGCGGTGAGGTCGCGGCTAGATTCCGTGAGCCCGTCGGTATACAGCACGAGCAGGTCGCCCGAGGTGAGGATGATTCGCCGTTGCGCGGGTTCGTTGGCCTCGCGCATCCCCAGCGGCAAGCCCCCGATTTCCAGCGTGCCGATCTCGCCGTTCGCGCGGCGCAGAAACGGCGGCGGATGGCCCGCATTCGCATACGAGAGCGTGCCGGTCGCCGCGTCGAGCAGCGCGATGAAGGCCGTGACCATAACGTGCGGGTTTTCACGACGCAGAAAGGCATCGAGATCGCGAAGCAGGCCGAACGGCGATGACTCTTTGTAGGCAAGGCTGCGCAGGGCGTGCCGTACTTTTCCCATGACGACCGCGGACTCCAGTCCGTGCCCCTCGACGTCGCCGATCGAGAGGACGATTTCGCGCCCGTTCAAAGCGAAGGCGTCGTACCAATCTCCACCCACGGCGGCCTCCGTAGCCGCGGCTTGATAGACGGCGTCGATTTCAACGTTCGCAATCGCGGGCATCGATTCGGGAAGCAAGGCCCTCTGCAATGTATCTGCCACGTGTCGATATACCGCACGCTCGGCCGCAACCGTGCGGATGGCGGCGAGACGAATCTCCAGCTGATCGGTGACGATTTTGGCGAACGTTTCGAGTGCTTCGATCTCTTCGCGACGGCGCATCTCGCGCGGCGCCCGATCGATGATGCAGAGGGTACCGAGATTGAAGCCGTCAACCGTCTTGAGCGGAACGGCCGCGTAAAACCGCAGCCCGAATTCTCCGGCAACCAGCGGGTTGGCAAGCGTTCGCGGATCTTCGAGTGCGCGTTCGACGATGTAGGGCTCGTCGCGGCAGATCGCCGAGGCGCAGAGGCCGGGGTCGCGCGGAATTTCGGAGACGTCGTCGAGCCCGTAGCGCGATTTAAACCAGATCCGATCTTCGTCGACGATCGTGACCAGCGCAATCGACACGTTGAAGAATTGTGCCGCTAACGCCGTGACGCGATCGAAGGCCCCGTCGGGCGGCGTATCGAGGACGGCGTATCGCCGAACGGCCGCGAGACGCTCTTTCTCGACATCGAGAATAGGGTCGCCGCCGGTTGACGTTGGAGCGCCGTGCATCGTTCCAAAGGACGTTCCCCGTTAGTGAGCCGTCTCATCTTTAGAGAAGAGGACGAGGCTCCCGGAAAACATCAGGGGCCGCCGGTAAAACCGACGGCCCTTGACATACATACTCACGCATCTCGTCTCGGCCTGTTTGGCTCCGGTGAAGAAGCCCTACTGACACCCACGGACGGTTCGATCGTTCCACTCGGATCGCCGACGTGCGACTGCATCGTCAACATGGCCCAATCGCGACGGTAGGTTCATCGCACTTCGAATGTTCTCGATTGATTGACTCGAAGTGATTGCATGGTAGCACCGCGAAAAACACGTTTCAAGGGGGCGCTCGCGCAACCCACAGGGTTTCCACAAGAAAGTCTTTTTATGCACAGCGCGGCCCGCGCTTATCCCCATTTTCCACCATTGACGAGGTTGCGATGAAGCTCCAGTTGCTCTTAGGAATTGCGGCGATCGTCGCGCAAAGCATGTTCGGCGGCGCGCCGGTCGACGGGATTCGGTGCGACGCGTCGGAGGGTGCGGCGCAGCACGTCCATGCCGATCTGCAAATCTTCAACCACGGCCGCCCGCTCGAGATTCCGGCCGCCATCGGCATCCCGGTCGATGCGGGCTGCCTGTATTGGGTGCACACGCACTCGGCCAATGGGATCATTCATATCGAGTCGCCGGTCAAACGTGCGTTCACGCTTGGCGAGTTCTTCGACATCTGGGGCCCGCAATTGAGTTGGACCCGGGCGGGTGCGGTCCGCGCCGCGCGCGGCGCGCGCCTGTCGATCGTGGTCAACGGACGTCCCTGGCACGGAGCGGATCCACGGGCGATCGTCCTGCGCGATCGCGAACAGATCGTCATTCAAGCCGCTCCGCCGCTTGCGAAGCCTGTGCGCCCGAACTGGCCCTGATCGAAGAAAGGCGACCAACCCCGTGGCCGGAAGTATCCGTCTATGACGACCACGGCTCTTCCCACCGTCGATCTCGACGGCAAGCACCTCGCGCTCGAAACGATCCGCGACATCGCCGAGGGCGGCGCGCAGGTTCGCGTCACGCCGGAGGCTCGCAAACGGGTCGCTAACGCGCGCCGAGTCGTCGATGAAAAATTCGGCAACGGCGACGCGATCTATGGGATAACGACCGGGTTCGGCCGCCTGGCTAACGTTATGGTCGCACCCGAAGACGCCGCCGCACTGCAGGTCAATCTCGTGCGCAGTCACGCCGCCGGGACCGGCGAACCGCTCGCCGAGGCCTTCGTTCGTGCGGCCGGCGTGCTGCGCGTCAGTTCGCTCGCCGCCGGCCATTCGGGGATCCGCGAGTCGACGCTCGATCTCCTGATCGCGATACTCAATCACGGCATCACGCCGGTCGTTCCGCGCCAAGGTTCGGTCGGCGCGAGCGGCGATCTCGCACCACTCGCGCACATGACGCTGACGCTCATCGGTGAGGGCGAAGCGTATTATCGCGACGAGCGTATGCCGAGCGCGCGTGCGCTCGAGCTCGCCGGACTAACGCCAATCGAACTCGGGGCGAAGGAAGGGCTAGCGCTCGTTAATGGGACCGAGGTGATGACGGGCATCGCCTCGCTCGCGCTGCTGCGAGCCGAACGTCTGCTTGCAAATGCAGATATTATCGGCGCGATGTCCCTTGAGGCGTTCTTGGGAACCGATCGGGTCTTCGACCGTCGTATCAACGCGCTGCGTCCGCATCCCGGACAAGTGCGCGTCGCCGACAATCTGCGCGCGCTGCTCCAAGGCTCGCAAATCATGGAGTCGCATCGCGACTGCGGCCGCGTGCAGGACCCGTATTCGTATCGCTGCATCCCCGTCGTTCACGGCGCCGTGCGCGACGCGGCGGCGCACGCGCGCCGGGTAATCGAGATCGAGGCGATCTCCGTTACCGACAACCCGCTGGTCTTTCCCGACGACGACGAATTTCTCACCGGCGGCAATTTTCACGGTCAGCCGGTCTCGCTCTCGTGCGACCTGCTGAAGATCGCGCTCGCGGAGATCGGTGGAATCAGCGAACGCCGGCTCTATCTGCTGCTCAACGCCGAAGAACGCGGGTTGCCGCTCTTCTTGACCGGACGCTCCGGATTGCAATCGGGATTGATGATCGTGCAATACACGTCCGCGGCGATCGTATCGGAGAACAAGGGGCTCGCGTGGCCCAACTCGGTCGATTCGATTCCAACCTCGGCCGGACAAGAGGATCACGTCAGCATGGGCATGACCGCCGCTACCAACCTGGATCGCGTGCTTACCAACGTCGAAGCATCGCTGGCGTGCGAGTTGCTAGGCGCGCTGGTCGCGACCGATTTTCGCCGTCCGCTCGCATCGGGCGTGGGGACCGGCGCCGCCTACGGCGTCGCTCGCGCACGGATCGCGCCATGGACGGACGACCGCTCGCCGGCCCCCGATATCGAAGCCGCGCGGGCGCTCATCCGTTCCGGTGCGCTCGTGCGAGCCGCCGAGAGCGCGATCGGTACGCCGCTGGTCGGAGGTGCGGCGTGAGCGCGGTTGCCGGCCCTCGTACCGTACGTGCCGCGCGCGGCACGACGCTCGCGTGCTTGGGATGGGAGCAGGAAGCGGCGCTGCGCATGCTCGAGAACAATCTCGATCCCGACGTCGCGGAGCGTCCCGACGACTTAGTCGTCTACGGCGGCAACGGACGCGCGGCGCGTTCGTGGGAGGCGTTCGACGCGATCGTTCGCACGCTCAAACGTTTGAAAAACGACGAGACGATGATCGTGCAGAGCGGCAAGCCCGTCGCCGTGTGGAAAACGCACGCGCGCGCGCCGCGCGTGCTGATCGCGAACTCGAACCTCGTTCCGAAGTGGGCCGATTGGAAGACGTTTCGCGAGCTCGAGGCGCAAGGCTTGATCATGTACGGCCAGATGACGGCCGGCTCGTGGATCTACATCGGAACGCAAGGTATCCTGCAAGGCACCTACGAGACGTTTGCGGAGCTAGCCCGCCAACACTTCGGCGGATCGCTCAAAGGACGCGTCTGTCTAACCGCGGGAATCGGCGGCATGGGCGGGGCGCAGCCGCTCGCGATTACCATGAACGAGGGCGTGTCGCTCGTAGTCGACGTCGATCGCGCGCGTTTGGAACGCCGTCGAGAGTTGCGTTACCTCGACGTCGTCGTCGATTCGCGCGAAAGCGCGCTGCGCGAAGTGGAAGCGGCGCGCAAGAGCGGAACCGCGCGCTCGATCGGATACGAAGGCAACGCGGGCACCGAATTCCCGGCGTTGTTCGCCGCGGGTCTGCATCCGGATGCGGTGACGGACCAAACCTCCGCGCACGACATGATCAACGGGTACGTGCCGGCGGGACTCTCGCTCGATGAGGCCGCTGCGTTGCGCGTGCGCGATCCGCAGGAGTACGAGCGCCGAGCCTTCGCGACGGTTGCCGATCACGTCAACGCCATGCTGCGGTTTCTCGATGCCGGCGCGGTCGTCTTCGACTACGGCAACAACATTCGCGCGATGGCGCAACGCGCGGGCGTCGAACGGGCGTTCGACTTTCCAGGCTTCGTGCCGGCGTTTATACGACCGCTCTTTTGCAAAGGCTCTGGCCCGTTTCGCTTCGCAGCGCTCTCGGGCGATCCGGCCGATATCCAACGCTGCGACGACGAGCTTTTGGCGCTCTTTCCGCACGACGAAAAACTCAAACGCTGGATCGAACTCGCACGCGAACGCGTTGCCTTCCAAGGACTGCCGGCGCGCATCTGCTGGCTGGGTTTCGGCGATCGCGCGAAAGCGGGACTGCGTTTCAACGAACTCGTTAAGAACGGCGAACTTCAGGCGCCGATCGTCATCGGGCGCGATCATCTCGATACCGGAAGCGTCGCGTCGCCGTATCGCGAGACGGAGTCGATGAAGGACGGCAGCGACGCGATTGCAGATTGGCCCATCCTCAACGCGCTGCTCAACACGGCCGCCGGCGCGAGCTGGGTCTCGTTCCATCACGGCGGCGGCGTCGGTATCGGCTACAGTCTGCACGCGGGCATGGTCGTGGTCGCCGACGGCAGCGAGCTTGCTCGCGAGCGGCTCGAATGCGTGCTCGCAACCGATTGCGGCATGGGCGTCGTGCGGCACGCCGATGCCGGATACGAGATCGCGATCGAAACCGCCGACGAAACGGGTATCGATTGGCGGCTCTGACGCTCGTCCGCGTGCGGACGATTCTCTCCTGCGATACCGACGCCGCGCAGAGCGGCGTCACGTTTGAGCGGCTCGGCCGCATCGAGGACGGCGCGATCCTGATGCGCGGCGAGACGATCCTCGCGCTGGGTGCGCGCGCCGAGATCGAGGCGCGAGCGTCGAGCGAGCGCGATGTCGAGACGCTGGATTTCGGCGCATGCACGATCGTACCGGGCTTCGTGGACGCGCACGCGCACCCGCTCTTCGCCGGCGATCGCGAACCGGATTTCGCGGCGCGCCAACGCGGCGAGCGGGCGCCGCTCGGCATGCTTTACACCGTGGAGCAAACGCGCAAAGCGCTCGAGCGTCCGCAGGCGTTTTGGAAGACGATCGCATCGCGTCTGCGGCTGATGCTCGCGCACGGAACGACGACGCTCGAGACCAAGACCGGGTACGCGCTGCACGCCCCCGGCGAGAACGAATTGCTCGCATTGATCGCGGCGCACGCCGACGAAGCTGGGCTGCCCCGCCTGATCGCCACGTTCTTGGGCGCGCATGCGCTGCCGCCGGAGTTTCGTACCGAGGTCGAGTTCGTCGACTATTTGATCGACCAATGTCTGCCGGTAGCGCGCGCGCACGGCGCCGTCTATGCCGACGCGTTTTGCGAGCCCGGCTGGTTCTCGCCGGAGCAGACGCGGCGCTACCTCGAGGCGGCGCGCGCCCACGGCCTGCGGCTGCGCGTGCATTGCGACGAGATGGCCTTCGGCGGCGCCGCCGAGATGGCCGCGTCGCTCGGCGTCGATGCCGTCGATCATTGCAACTACATCCGCGACGAAGACGTGCGTGCGATCGTCGCGCGCGAGATCGTGACCGTCGCCTGCCCCGCGACGATCGCCTATCTCGATCTACCGCAAAGCGCGCCCGTTCGCGCCCTGCTCGATGCCGGCGGCGAGGTCGCGCTCGCCAGCGATTACAATCCCGGCACGTCGCCTTGCTTCAATCTGCAGACCGTCGCATATTTCGGGCGAAAACTCTTCGGACTAACGGCGGCGGAAGCACTCTACGCCGTAACGCGAGCCGCAGCCCGTTCGCTGCGCGTCGACGCCGGGGTTCTGCGCGCCGGCGCGACCGCCGATTTCGTCGTCCTGCAAATCGCGTCGCTCGACGAGTTCGGCTGGCAATTCGGCGGCAACCTCGCCGCCGCCGTCGTCCGCCGCGGAAAGCTCGTTGCATGACACCATGACGAAGGATCTCGTTCGTTGCGCGCGGGCGCTCGTTGGCGGCGTCGAGCGGCGCGACTTCGCGTTTGCAATCGAGGGCGGCACGATCGTTGCGACTGGGAGCTACGGCGAACTGCACGCGCGGTTCGGGGATGCCCTGCAGCACGATCACGGTGAGGACGCGATCGTCGTGCCGGGCTTTATCAACGGACATAGCCACGCCTATCAGATATTACTGCGCGGTTGGGCGGACGATCTGCCGTTCGATCGCTGGCGCAGCGACGCGCTCTACAAGGTCGTTCCGTCGCTGACGCCCGAACAGATCTACTGGACCTTCGTAGCGGCCTTCGACGAGATGCTGGCAGCCGGTATCACCACGGTCGCTGAATTCTTCTATCTCAACGGCATGGGCAACGATCGCGCGGAGGCCGCGCTGCGGGCCGCAGCGGATACGGGTATTCGCATCGTCTTCGCGCGCACGTGGATGGACGCCGACTACGCGCCTCCGGCGTTTCGCGAGACGATCGACGAAGCGGCCTCCCGCACGCGAACGCTGATGGACGCGCATCCAGACGTCGATATCTGCGTCGCGCCGCATTCGCTGCACGCCGCATCGCACGAGATGATTCGCGCCGCGATGTCATTCGCGCGAGAGCGGGACGTGCTCGTGCACCTGCACGTTGCCGAGGCTGCGTACGAAGGTGCGCAAACGCTCGAGCGGTTTGGTGCCACGCCGATCGTGCTGCTCGATCGGCTCGGCGTGCTCGACGATCGGCTGGTCGCGATTCACGCGATTTACTTAACCGCCGACGAGAAGCGATTGCTTGCGGCGCGCGGGACCCGCGTCGTACACAATCCGATGACCAACCAGTACTTAGGCGACGGCATCTGCGACGTGACCGGTCTGCAGGCGCTGGGCGTCACGATGGGACTCGGGACCGACGCCGACGTGAAACCGTCGATTCTCGACGAGATGCGCGCGGCGACACTCTTGCAGAAGATCGCGCACCTCGACGGAAGCGCGCTGGGCGCCGCGGCCGCCTTCGATTTGGGAACCGCTCAGGGGGCGCGCGCGCTCGGCGTTCGCGCCGGCGATCTTGCGCCGGGGTTCCACGCCGACTACGCAGTGCTCGACGCGCGCGGACTCGACCCATGGTCGCCCGCGTGCAGCGGATTGGTGTATCGTGCGGAATCGGCGTGGGTTCGGCAGACCTTCGTGCGCGGCGCGCTCGTCTGGACCGGCGAACGCAGCGCGCTCGCGCGGCGCGCGGCGCAGGAACTTTCGGCTTTGACTGAGATGTTGACCTTACACTAAGGAGGGCCTGGCAGTGAATACGACTACGATTTCCCGCATTGCGGCCGTCGCGATGCTCGCCACAGTCGTGCTGAGCGGATGCGGCGGTAAGAAGACGACCAGCTCGACCTACACGACCACCAATTCCGCGCAAGCCCCGTCGACCGCCGGCGCGATGGCCCCGACGACCGGCGGCGCCATGAACGCCGCCGCGCTCAACTGCGGCGCGGTCAAACCGGTTTGGGTGAACCTCAAGTCAAAGGCCTATCACGAAGCCGGAGATCCGTATTACGGTAAGACCGCGCACGGCCAGTACATGTGTCCGTCGGCCGCTACGGCAGCGGGCTACCATCTCGCCGGCTCCGCCGGCGCCATGGGCCATCATCGCGGAAAATCCTCGGCCGGATCGGAATACGCGAACCCCACGCCGACGCCGTAACGGCCGGTACCCTTACAACAGCGCCCGGATTTGGTTCATGAACGGGCCGAATCGGGCGTTGTTGGAGTCGGTCGCCTCCAGGCCGGCATACACGACGATCGCGTAGGACGCGCCCAAGAACGTATCGAGGATTCCGCCGTCGTGCGTGACTTCGTCGGTATCGCCCGTTTTGTGCGCGAAACGATCGCCGGGAAGCAGCCCCGCGCTGAGCTTATTGTTGAACTGCTGGCGGGCTAACGTTTCGCGCAGCAGGTGTGCGAACGGCACCCGGTCGCGTGCGATCAGTTCGTAGAGGCGGGCGGCATCCCCGGCGTTATGCCGGTTGCGCCGTTCGCCGTCCCACTCCGCATCGTGAATCAGCGGCTCGCTTCCCGAGAGTTTCCGGGCAAACGAGGTAGTGGTAAGTCCGAAACGCTGCTGCACGATCGCCGTCGCGCGCTCGCGCCCGACGATATCGTAGAGCATGTTGGTCGCAACGTTGTCGGAGATCGTGATCGCAAGTTCCACGATTTCGCGAAGTGGCGCCGCGTAGCCGGGCACCATCGGCGACGGTTTGTCGTTAGCCGTCATGTTCGCGTGCGTTACCTCGAAGGGTTGGTCGAGGCGCAGATCGCCCGATTGGACGAGTGCGAGCGTTGCGAGCGCGAGCGGAACCTTGAGCATGCTCGCCGGGTACAGGTAGCGCTGCGGTTCGATCGAGATATCCGGGCCTTCGCCCGAATCGAGGCGGCGCACGACGATCGAGCACGGCGTGAGGCCCGCATCGGCGGCGGCGGCGAGGACGGTTTCTTGGGTCAACACGCGAGCGATATTCCCGCTCGCCGGAGTGCGGCCTTCGGTTGCCGCCCGCTCGCTCGGTTGCGCAATGCATGTAAGTACTTGCATAGCCCTCGGCGGTATGCTACCATCTGCGTGCAAGTACCCACTTGCAGCCGAAACACCCGCTTTTTGTGAGTAGTAGGGCAGCAGAATCGCCATGGATAGCCACGTTTTTTCATACAAACATCCCCGCCTCGCGCCGATCGAAGCCTTTCAGCGGGCTCTCGTCGCGGCCCACGAATCCGACGGAGCCCGCCTCCTGCTCGACCTCGACGGCTTGCCGTCGCTGGACGTCGAGGCCATCAGAGGCTTGATTACCATCCTCCGGCGAGTCCGCGACGCCGGCGGCGAGATCGCATTGCACGTGACTCGCGAGGATCTTAAAAGGACGCTCGCCGTTACCGCCCTCGATCGCGTCTTTACGATTGCGGTCCGGCCCACCGGGGTGGCGGCATGATCCGGCGCCTCGCGTCGGCCCTCCTGATCGCCGCCGCGGTTCTGGTCGCGCTCCCGGCCGGCGCACAATCCACCGCAACCGACGGTCATGCGGTGGTTGAAAAAATGCTCGCGCGCAATCCGTCGCTGCGTTCGTTTCAAGCCCGCGTTCACGTTGACGTGCGGATGTTGAATTTTCCGTTCCTCTCGCCGAAGCTCGATGGAACGTCGTACTTCAAGCGTCCGAATAACTACGAAGTGGTCTTCGATCGCGTTCCGAGCTACGCGAAAGGCTTCCAGAAACTCTTCGCCGACATCGGCGATCCGGCGTCGTGGGAGAAGGATCAGCGGCTTAGCATCGACGGCGTCCGCGCGCTCGGCGGACGACCGATGATCGCATTGCGCCTCACGAAGAAGATCCATAGCAGCCAGCTCGATTACACGCTCGCGTACGTCGATCCGGCCACCTATCAGGTCGCGCAGATGGAATGGCACTACACCAACGGCGGCCTGATCGTCATGACGCAGACGTTTAAGACCGAGGGACAGTACAGCGTGATTGCGTCCCAGCACGCCGATATTCATATTCCGCACGTGCGGGCAGTCGCCGACGCCAACTACGTGCAGTATCACACCAACGTCGCCGTCGACGACGCGGTCTTCGAAAGGAAATAATGCTCGAAACAGAACGCGTTTCAAAACCCGATCCGGGCCGTTCGACCTCTCCCGAGGAGACACGCGAGCGCATCCTGTGGGCCACCCGCGAACTCTTCTCCCGTAAGGGGCGCCGCGGGACGACGACCCGCGAGATCGCCGAACGGGCCGCGGTGAACGAAGCGACGCTCTTTCGACATTTCGGAAATAAGGACGCGCTCATTATGGAGTGCACGAAGCACTTCTGCGGCGCGGTAGAACTCCAGGGGCTCGTCAGCAAGCTTTCCGGAGATATCGACGAGGATCTGGCCGCGATCGCTCGCGCGCTGACCGAGCGCATGGAGAACGTGCGCGATCTGATCGTCATGTCGCTCTCCGAAGAAGACGAAGAGGACGGCGTCTCGGATCAGGCGTGGCGCGCACCGCACGCCATTCACGAAGTCATCGTCGAATATATGTCGCGGCGCGTCCAGACCGGCGAGCTGCGCGGAAACCCGATTTGGCTCGCGCGATTCTTTATGGGAATGATCTTTTCGCGGGTGCTGGGGCGCAAGAAATTTAAGGATCAATATCCGATCGACCCCGACGAGCTTACGCGATTTCAAATCGGGGTCTTTCTGAACGGAGTACGAAGCAAGTGACGGATTCGCGCGAGGTCCAAAAACCGGCGACGACGGGGGCGACCTCGAACGGCACCGGGCACGGAGCGCCGCCCCAAGACGAGGTTCCGGCCAAGACCGCAAATCCGGTCGTGCGTTCGATCGGCCTCCTGGTGGTGGCAATCGCGGTGATCGCTTTGTTGATCTTCGGCGTCAAGTATTTTGTCTACGCACGCGCTCACCAATCGACCGACGACGCGCGTGTGGACGCCAACACCGTGGACGTCACGAGCAAGATCGGCGAACGCGTCGAGCGGATCTTGGTCGCGACCGATCAACCCGTGCGTAAGGGGCAACTGCTCATCGTGCTCGATAGCACCGACGAACAGGCCAAAGTGACGCAGGCCGAAGCGAACTTTCAAGTCGCGCTCGAGAATCAACGGGCCGGCGTAACGCAAGGCTCGGGCGGCATAACGCAGGCGCAAGCGCAGATCAGCGGCGCTCAGGCGCAAGTGCCGGCTTCGCAGGCCGGTGTAGATGCGGCCGTCGCGCAAGTGCGCGCGGCGCAAGCGGAGTTGCCCGCGGCGCAGGCGTCGCTTGCCAAAGCGCAGGCGGATCTACGGCGCACGCAGTCGCTCGTTTCGACCGGCGATCTCCCGGCGCAGCAACTCGACGCCGCCCGCTCGGCGGAAGCCGCGGCCGCGTCGCAGTATCGCAGCGCCCTCGATTCGATCAACGTGGCGCAAGCGAACCTTAACGCCGCGCAATCCAAGGTCTCGGCTTCGGTAGCCGGCGTCGGCGCCGCCCAGGGCGGCCTTCAAACGGCGCAGGGAAAACTCAGCCAAGCCCAAGCGCCGGCGTTGATCAGCGCCGCGCGCGCGGCCCTCGACATCGCCAAGCAAAACGTAACGTACACGAAAATCTACGCTCCGATCGACGGCTACGTCGGAGAGAAGAACGTGGAAGTCGGTCAGACCGTGCAGTCGGGATTGTCGTTGCTGACGCTGATTCCGGACGAGGTCTTCGTGACGGCAAACTTCAAGGAAACGCAAGTCGGATCGATGCGCGCGGGCCAGCAGGTAGACATCAAAGTCGATGCCTACAAGGGCCAAACCTTCGACGGGAAGGTTCTCTCGATCAATCCCGCGTCGCAGAACACGTACGCGTTGGTTCCCGCACAAAACTCCACCGGCAACTTCGTCAAAGTCACGCAGCGCATCCCGGTAAAGATTGGCTTTGCCGGCGTCGACTTTAGCAAATACCCGATGCGTCCGGGAATGTCCGTCGAAGCCTCGGTGCGAGTCCGCTAGCGTGCGTTCGGTCTTCGAGTCCAACGTCATCGAATACGGGTGGCGCCGGACCGTCGTGACGTTGGCGGTCATAACCGCGACGATGCTCGAGATCGTCGATACCACGATCGTGAACGTAGCGCTGCCGAATATCCAGGGCAATTTCGGCGTGGCCGTCGATCAGGGCGCCTGGATCGTGACGGGGTACATCATCGCCAACGTCGTGATCATTCCAATCACCCCGTGGCTGCAAGACCGGTTCGGGCGCCGCGCATACTATCTCGCTTCGATCGCGCTCTTCACGTTCGCGTCGACCATGTGCGGCTTTGCGGGCAGTTTCGAGGCGCTGGTCTTCTGGCGCATCGTTCAAGGCGTCGGCGGCGGCGGTTTGATCTCCACCTCGCAGGCGATTCTGCGCGAAACGTATCCGCTCGCCGAACAAGGCAAAGCGCAGGGGATCTTTTCGCTCGGCGTGATCGTGGGTCCGACGCTCGGGCCGCTATTGGGCGGGATCATCACCGACAATCTCTCCTGGCGCTGGGCGTTCTTCATCAACATCCCGATCGGTATCGTCGCGGCGCTCGCCGTCTATTTGGTCCTGCGTAACCCGGCGCCGGCGCAGAAGAATAAGAAGCTCGATTGGATCGGATTGGGACTGCTTGCGACCGGCTTGGGATCGATGCAATACGTGCTCGATCAAGGGCAGCAATACGACTGGTTCGCCGATCCGAACATTCGACTCTTCGCCGCGCTAGCCGCCGGCGGCCTCATCGCGTTCGTCATCTGGACGCTGCGCTCGAAGATACCGGTCGTCGATCTGCACGTGCTGCGCCACCGCGCGGTGGTCGCGGGAAGTCTGCTCGGAGCCGTGCTCGGCGTGAGTCTCTACGGCTCGGTGCTGATTCTGCCGCAGTACGTGCAGAACTCGCTGGGTTTCACGGCCACGATGTCGGGCGAGACGATGCTCATTCGCGGCGTCGCGATCGCGCTGCTGACACCGTTCACGGCGGTCCTCGCTAGCCGCGGGAAGGTCGATGTTCGGTGGATGATCTTTTCGGGCTTCGTGCTCTTAGCGATCTCAAATTGGATGCTCGCGAGCGTAACGACCACGACGGCCGGTTTCTGGACGTTCTTTTGGTCGCTCGTCATCAGCGGCCTCGGACTCTCGCAGATCTTCGTTCCGCTTTCGATGGCCGTGCTCAATGCCGTGCCCGCAAAGGAGGTCGCGGCCACTTCCGCGTTCTTCAATCTCGCGCGCCAAGTCGGCGGCAGCATCGCTACGGCCGTTCTCGTCACCGTGCTCGTGCGCGGCGTCTCCCGGCACCAAGACGCGCTCTCGGCCGGCATCACCTTGCACGCGCACCCGGTCGTTCAATTCTTGGCAGCCAACGGCGGGGAACACTCGCTGCGCGCGATTCGTGATTTAGCGGGGTTGGTGGCGCAACAGGCGCTCGCACTATCGT
This sequence comes from Candidatus Baltobacteraceae bacterium, assembly GCA_036559195.1. NCBI lineage: Bacteria > Bacillati > Vulcanimicrobiota > Vulcanimicrobiia > Vulcanimicrobiales > Vulcanimicrobiaceae > Vulcanimicrobiaceae bacterium. Next base: position 11,669 of record DATBTN010000058.1, on the reverse strand, counting down.
ATGCGGACACGTCGCGCTTGACGGCCGTCATCACGATCGTTTTGGCGCCGCTCGTCCTTCTGATGCGCCGTCCGCGCATCGGCTCAGCCTCGGTATCCGTTAAATGATTGGAGCTTTCGTGAATCGTCGTGCCATCGCACTCTTCGCATCGATCGCGTGTGGGGCGGCGTTTGCCGCACCCGCGAGCGCGCAGCAGAAGACGCCGGCTCCGCGCGCGACGCCGCGCCCGCAAGCCTCGCCGGCGGCCAAGGCGATTCAGCAAGGCGGCTTGCCGCCGCCGCCGCCGATACCGATTCTTCCGAACGTTCCGAACGTCGCCGCCGGCTACGCGGCGCCGAATCTCGAAACGCCCTCGGCCGATCTCGTCGGGGTCACGCAGAAGCAATTCGTCGGCATCACGCTCGACAACGCCGTCGCGATGGCGCTCGCGCACAATCCCGACCTGGCGGTATCGCAAGCGAACCGGCGCATCGCGAATTACCAAATCGCCGCCGCGCGGGGCGCATACGACGTGCGCCTTTCGGTGCAGCCGCAGTATAGTTACGTTTCGCAGGCGCCGCAGAACGCGTTCTTTGCCGGGCCGAACTTCGGGCCGATCGTGCAGAAGTCGATCCAACTCCAAGGCGGCGTCGAAGGTCAGCTCCGCGGCGGTCAGCAGTACCAAGTCCAAGTCTCGGGTAAGCGCGTCGAGGACAACACGACGATCAATGCGTTCAACCCGACGTATCCCACGATATTTTCCGTTAACTTCACGCAGCCGTTAGCGAAGAATCGCGGGATAAATGCGACCACGCGGTCCATCGAACTGGCAAAAATCAACGCCGACATGACCGACGCCCAGACCCTGCAATCGGTTTCGACGACGGTCGCGCAAGTACAGGACGCGTATTGGAACTTGGTTGCCGCCTGGCGCAACGTCGCGATACAGGAAGAAGCGCTCAAAGAGGCGCTCGTGCAATCGCGCAGCAACGCGCGCCTCGCCAAGGTCGGCGTAAACGCGCCGATCGACGTGGTGCAGTCGAACACCCAGGTCAACGTTTTTCAAGATAACGTCTTTTCGGCATTGCAGAGCGTGGCGAGTCTGCAGAACCAGCTCAAGGAACTCACGCTCGCGAATCCGGCCGATCCGATTTGGAGCGCCAATCTGGTCCCGACGACCCCCGTTCTGCAGCTTCCCCGGGAGCCGGCGCTTGCCGATCTGGTTACCCAAGCGTTAAAAAATCGTCCCGAAATGGCGCAGATTGCCGACGCTCGGCGCTCTGCCAACGTTGATCTAGCGTATGCCGAGAATCAAGTCAAACCGCAAGTCGACCTGCAGCTCGGCTATACGAGCAACGGCTTCGCCGGAACGCCGACCGATCCTAATGCGAGCCCGTTCGCGCAGAGTAGCGCGCAGCAGGTGATGGCCATCGACGCGTTAATCGCGGCGGTCGACAAGCAGCTGCCGGCAAATCAGCAAATTCCCACGTTGATGCCCTCGAACACGCCGGTCCCGGGGTATCTCGTCGGGTCGCTCGATCAATCGATCAAGAATCTCACGAGCAATAAGTTCCCGGTATACAACGCCGGCGTGCGGCTCACGATACCGATCGGCGATCGGACGGGCAAGGCCGATCTGGCGATCGCGCGAGAGCGCGAACGAACGACGCAGTTGCAGGAGGCCAGCATCGTGCAGCGCGTGACCGTCGAGGTACGCGACGCGCTGCAGGCTTTCAAGAGCGCGCAGTACCGTCTCATCGCCGCGCGGTCCGCGCGTGCGGCATCCGAAGCCGTACTTGCGAGCGAGCAGCGCCGGTTCCGCAACGGCGCTTCGACCACGTTTCTTATTTTGCAGCGGCAGTTGGAAGTAGCCGACAATCGCGGCCGCGAGCTGCAGGCTCAGACCGACCTCAACAAAGCCGTCGTCGAACTCGAACGATCGACCGGCGAAATTTTAAGCGCCAACAACGTCAATCTCACAACGGTGGGAGAGGGAGCACTCAATCCATGAAACGCAAGAGCACCGCCGAGGTACGGCTACGCGTCTCGAAGATCAACCAGCAGAAGCTCCAGGAGCGCAGCGCCGTGCTGTATTCGCGCGAGTTGGAGCGCTGGAACACGCGCCCGCTACGCGGAACGCTCGCCTAGGCAAACCCGGGTTTCAAGCTCCTCGCGCGCGGGTACACCCTGCGCACGATGGACATTAAAAATGACCTAGCCAAGGCCGCCGACACGATCGGCGATGCCGCCAAGGACGTTCGGGATACGGTTTCGGAGAGCGCGCATAAAACGCAGGCCGCAGCCGAACACGAGCGGCGCACGGAGTCCGGCGAGACTATGACGACGGGGCAAAAGATCGAATCGTCAGCGAACGAGGTAAAGCACAACGTGCAGGCCGGACTCGACCACGCCAAGCGCGACGTCCGCGACGCCGGCAATACGTAGGATCGAACGCTAGAAAAAGACCTTTAATCCATCCGCCACCACGCTTCGACAAGCTCAGCTCCCCTATCTGTCATCCTGAGCCTGTCGAAGGACGAGCCCGTCGCGAGGGGCGCTAGGTCAGAGCGCTGGCGGCAGCGGCGTCCACTAACCAGTCGAGGCGGCCCTCGAGCGGCGCGACGATTTGGATCGGGTAGGTCGTCGGATCGTGGACTCCACGCAGAACGGCCGCGAGGATCGCGGCTTTTGCTTGGCCCTCGGCGGCGATCGCGACGTCGCGCGCCGCGTTAATAACGCGCGGCGTTATCGTAAGCCGCGACATCGCAGCCGTTTCGACGTACGGAGCGCGCACGAGTTGCGCGTCGTCGGTCAGCGGATCGGTTCCGGGAAAGAGCGAGGCGGTGTGGCCGTCGGGACCCATTCCGAGCATAATCAGATCGAAGCGGGGCGGTTCACCCAAGTCCTCGCGCAGCAGTTGCGAATAGGCTCGTGCGGCGGCCGCCGGCTCGTCTTCGCCGCGCATGCGATGCACGTTGTGTCCGGGGATGTTGACGGCGTGCAGAAACGTGTCCATCGCCATCCGATAGTTCGAGGCTTCATCGGTGGGCGGCACGCACCGCTCGTCTCCGAAGAACACGAAAACGTCGTTCCAATTGACTGCCGTGCGGCGCGGCTCTTGAGCGAGCAGCGCGTACGCCGCTTTGGGCGTCGTGCCGCCGGCGAGCGCGACGTGAAACGTTCCGCGTTCCGTAATTGCCGTCTGCGCGCAGTTGACGAAACGATCGGCGAGCGCCGCCGCCAGCTTGTCGGGATTGGCGTACACATGGACGTTGTCCGGAAAGTCGCTCACGATGCGGGGCTCTGCGCTTCGAGCAGCGCGCGTGCGGCTTCGAGCGATGCGGCAAACAGCTCGCCGCCGGCCGGCGTGAGAATCGCCTGCTCCATCAAGGAAACCACGTCGACGTCGTGAATCGGCGCGCAGCGCTGCGGGCGAGCTTTCTTACCGTCGACGCTCAAACAGACGACATCCGACGTGCCTTTTTGCAGCGCCGCCGTGAAGGTCGAGTGCGCGCTTTCCAGGACGATGCGTACGACCCGTCGGGCTTCGCCCTGGTGGCGGAACGAAACGCCGATCTTCTCCCCTCGCGCGTTGCAGAACTCGTGCGCTCCACATGGATTCCACTGCAGGCGGCTCGCGAGCCAGCCGATCAAATAGTAGGCTTCGGCATCGGAGCCCGAGGTAATCGCGACGCGCTCGATCGACGGCAACTCGCTCGCGAGATCGGCATCGTCGAAGAACTGCGCGATCATATCCTGCCACGGTGCGAGCCGCATGTAGGCGAGATCGCGCACGGCTCGATGCGAGCCGCCGGCCATCCACTGCGTCAGTTCGCGAAGCGTGCCGGCGGTTTTGTCGCCCCGCGAGCTATCGAGCAGCACGCTGTCGGCAAGCCGGGTTAACTCCGTAAAACGGCTCTCGCCCGCGATGTGCGCTCCCGCCCAGCACAGGATGGTCTGCACGTTGGGAACGGTGAGCGCGCGGACGATCGACCCGAGTTCTTCGGCAGCGAAATCCCGCACGCCGAGTTCGATTTGCTCGGTCTGCGTGAGTACCGTATCGTCGATCTCTTTTACCGCCGAGTAAACGCTGCGAGCCGAATCGGCGTGCGTCGCATCGAGCAGCAGCGTGCGCGACGGATGACGTTGGGCGATGGTTCCGGTACGCTCCTTAAGCCAGCCCAGCAGTTGCGGATCCTCGACGAAGGCGACCAAGTTGAGCGAGGTGGCGGATACGCCGATGCGTTCTTTGCGATCCTTGGCGAGTTCGTCGAGGATGGCGCCGACGTCGAGGCTCACAGCGGGCGCCAATTCGGATTAAGGTCGTGCGCGGCCGCCGGACCTTCGGTGCCGGCCCGATAATTGGGGAAGGTGCGATCTTTGATCGAGGTCCAGACCTCGAGAATCGGCATGACGATCTCCCACGCCCGCTGCACGGCGTCCCAGCGCGTGAAGAGCGTCGCATCGCCGCGCATCGCGTCGCCGATTAGCCGTTCGTACGCCGGCGCCGAAGCAACGCCGAAACCGGTGCCGTAGTTAAAGTCCATCGTCACGCTGCGAATGTGGTTCTTCGGACCCGGCACCTTGCCGTTGAAGCGAATCGAGACGCCCTCGTCGGGTTGGATCTTGATGACCAGTTCGTTCTGCTCGATCGTATCGCTCTTCTCGCCGAAAAGCTTGTGCGGGATCGAGTTGAAGGTAATGGCGATCTCCGAAACCTTGCGCGACAGACGCTTGCCGCTGCGCAGATAGAACGGCACCCCTGCCCAGCGCCAATTGTTGACGTAGAGTTTGAGGGTAGCGAACGTCTCGGTATTGGAGGACGGTTTGACGTCTCGCTCCGTGCGATAGGCGGGAACGGGCTCGCCGTCGATGGTGCCGGCGTCGTATTGCCCGCGAACGCTCATGGTGAAGACCGATTCAGGCGTGGGCGGTTCGATCGCCGAGAACACCTTGAATTTTTCGTTTCGGATGGCGTCGGCGTCGGAGCTTGCCGGCGGCTCCATCGAAACGAGCGCGAGCAGGTTCATGACGTGGTTCTGAATCATGTCGCGCAGCGCGCCGGCGTTGTCGTAATATCCGCCGCGCAGTTCGACGCCGAGCGTCTCGGCCGCCGTAATTTGGATCGATTGGATGTAGTTACGATTCCAGATCGGCTCGAAGATCGTGTTGGCAAAACGCAGGGCCATGATATCCTGCACGGGTTCTTTGCCCAAATAGTGGTCGATGCGGTACACCTGGCCTTCGTCGAAAACTTTTTCGACCTCGGCCTGCAGCGCTTGCGCGGATGCGAGATCCGTACCGAACGGCTTCTCGACGATGATGCGCGTCCAGCCCTTGGCATTGTTCTTTGGATCGAGTTTCGCGCGTTTGAGCTGGTCGATGATCTGCGGAAAGACCGCCGGCGGCGTGGCGAGATAGAAGAGCACGTTTCCGCCGGTCCCGAGTTGCTCGGCGCTTTCGTCGAGTCGTTTCTTGAGCGCTTCGAAGTGCGACGTATCGCTGAAATCCGCGGCCATGTACGAGATACGCTTGGCCATGTCGTTCCAGAGCGACGGGTTGGCCTTGCCGGAGTGTGAAAACTCGTCGACTGCTTGCTTGCAGTACGCGCGAAACTCGTCGTCGGTGTATTCGCTGCGTGCGAAGCCGATCAGACTGAAATTCGTCGGCAAGATGTCTTCGACGCGCAGGTTATAGATCGCCGGCATGAGCATCCGCTTGAACAGGTCGCCGCTCGCTCCGAAAAAGACGATCGTGCACGGATCGTTGATTCGCCCGGAATCGAGCCCCGCGCGCAGCGGGTTGACGGCCGGCGCCGCAGGTTTGGGCTGCGCGCCGTCGCTCTTGCCGTTCTTTGTTTTGGTTGAGGTGGCCGCCACGATTACTTCTCGGCCTTAACCGCGTGTCCGCCGAACTGATTTCGCAGCGCCGCGATCACCTTCGCACTAAACGATTCGTCTTGACGCGATGCGAAGCGTGCCATAAGCGAGAGCGTGATGACCGGTGCCGGCACGCTCTGCTCGATCGCGGCTTGCACCGTCCAGCGCCCCTCACCGTTATCGTCGACGTACCCGCGAATTTTTTCGAGGCCCGGATCCTCATCGAACGCGAGTACGGCGAGATCGAGCAGCCACGAGCGCACGACGCTGCCGTGACGCCAGAGTTCGGCGAGCTGTTTGAGATCGTAGGTGTACGGCGACGTTTCGAGCAGCTCGAATCCTTCGCCGTAGGCTTGCAAGAGTCCGTACTCGACGCCGTTGTGCACCATCTTCGAGTAGTGTCCGGCACCCGCGGGCCCGACGTGCGCGTAGCCGTTCTCGGGTGCGAGCGTTAGAAAGATCGGCTCGCAGCTTTTTACCGCAGCGTCGTCGCCGCCGACCATCAAACAGTACCCCTCTTTGAGTCCCCAAACGCCCCCGCTGGTTCCCGCGTCGACGAGGCTGACGCCCTTGGCCTTGCACCGTTCGTAGGCTGCGAGACCTTCCTTGTAGTTCGTGTTGCCGCCATCGATGATGATATCGCCTTGGCCGAGCAGCGCGATCAGCGCGTCGATCGTTTCGTCGGTCGGTTTGCCTGAGGGCACCATAATCCAGACGACCTTGGGCGAACCGTTGAGCTTCCCGCACAAGTCGGCCAGCGACTGCGCGCCGGTCGCCCCGCCCGAAGCGGCGGTTTTTACGGCATCGGCGCTACGATCGTAGACGACGACGCTGTGGCCGCCTTGCTGCAGGCGCGTCGTCATGTTCGCGCCCATGCGCCCGAGTCCGACCATTCCGAGTTGCATGGATCTCCTTTTAAACTTTAAGCGAAAGCGCGTCTTCGATTGACGCGACCAATGCGTGCAGCGCCTTGTCGACGTCGCCCTTGAGATGCACGCGCACGCCGCGCCGGTTGCGCTTATCGAGCGACTGCAGATCGCCGAGCGCCTGCGCCGCGATGAGCGTTCGGAATCCGACGTTCATGCCGGGGATCGGCAGATCGAACGGCGAGTCGCCGGTGATTTGGATAAAAACGCCGGTAGCCGGTCCGCCTTTGTGTTCCTGCCCCGTCGAGTGCAGGAAGCGCGGTCCGAAGCCGACGGTGGTTGCGATGCGTTTGGCATCGCGAATGGCGAGCCGCGCGCGATCGATCGATTCGGCGTGCTTCGCATTGCGATCGATATACGCGCAAAACGCGACGTAGTCGTGAGGCCGAATCTGCGCGACCAATTCGACGAGAGCGGCCGTGAGATCGGTGCTGCCAGCTTCGGAGCTGCCGCTCATAAACGTGATATCGAAGAGTTCGCCGTCGACGTCGGCTACAGGCTCGTGGATTTTGCCGTTACCGGCGTATTCTTTAAGCAGCGCTTTGGTGTTGTCTTTGGATTCTTGCACGTTCGGCTGATCGAATGCATCGATCTGCAGGATCGATCCCGCCGCGGCTACCGCGATCTCCCAGAGGAAGAACTGCTCGCCGACATCGTAGGCGTCGTTCATGGCTAGACGAATCACCGGATGTCCGGCTTTTTCGATCGCGCGCAATTTTGTGTCGGTCTCGGCTTCGGCCTTCGGGAGATTGGCACCGACGTAGACGAATACGCGATCGTCGCCGTAGACCTCCGGCTCGCCGAGCCGCTCGCCCTCGACGGGCAGAATACCCTTGCCCATTTTGCCGGTGGATTCGGCGACGAGCTGCTCGGCCCAGGCGCCGAACGCGCGAACCGAGGGATGCGTAACGATCGTAAGCTTATCGCGACCGTGCGTTGCGAGCGCGCCGATGGCGGCACCGAATCGGGCGCCCGGTGCGTCGGCGGGCGTGACGGACTTGTCGTTCGCGTGCATCGCTCCAAGTCCGCGATCGAGCAATAGGTTGATGTCGTAGCCGGCGACGGCCGCCGGAACCATGCCGAAGAAGGAGAGGGCCGAATATCGCCCGCCGATGTTCGGATCGTTGACGAACGTCGCGCGGAAGCCTTGCGCTTGCGCTTCGGCTTCGAGCGCCGTTCCGGGATCGGTAATGGCGACGAAGTGCGAGCCGGCGTGCGCCGAGCCAACCGCCTTGGTGACCTCCGCGTGGAAATACCGGTAGAACGCGTCGGGTTCGGTCGTAGTACCGCTCTTGCTCGCTACGATAAACAGCGTACGCGCCAGATCGATCGCCCCTTCGATATCGCGAATCTGCGCGGGGTCGGTCGAGTCGAGCACGTGGAGTTGGGGATGCCCGTCGATCTTTCCGAAGGTTAGGCGCATGATGTCGGGGGCGAGCGAACTGCCGCCCATTCCGAGTACGACCGCATGCGAGAACTGGGACGCGACGTCGTTCGCGAAATGCTGAAGATTGGGGACGCTTTCCAGCATATGCTGCGGGATCTCGAGCCATCCGAGTGCGTGCTTGATGATCTCGGCATGCTGCGGGTCGCTCGACCACGGGCTCGGATCTTTGGCCCAGAGCTTTTTCAGAAAATCGTTCTTCGCCAACGTCTCGAGCGCGCTGGAAAACGGTTCCTCGTAGGTGCCGAGTGAGAGCGCAACCCGTTTTTGCCCCGAGCTGAGCTGCTTCTGTTTGTAGACGATCGCGCCGAGCAGCGCCGCGAACGAGTCGCTGAACGAAGCGACGCCTTCGACCTGCAGCTTGTGGGTGACGTCGAAAAGCGAGATCTTCGCGTCCTGCAGATGCTTGATCGTCGCGCGAGCGTCATCCAAATCGCGCAAGACCGTCTCCGGTACGACGCTGCCGTGATCGAGCAGCGCCGCGAGCGTATTCGGGGGCATCGTGTTGACGGTCTCTTTGCCGACGACCGGTTCCACGTACATCAGATCGGGATAGCTGGGGTTTTTGGTCGACGTCGAGGCCCAGAGCGGGCGCTGCACGTGTCCGCCCTTGCTCTTGACGGCCGCAAACCCGGCACCCTCGAAGAGTTCGAGGAATTTCTGATAGGTGAGTCTCAAGTTCGCCACGCCGGTTTTGCCCAGCAGCGAAACGAGATTCTTCTCGCCCTTGTCGATGCGGTCTTGAAGAATCTTATCGATCGCCGTATCGATACGGCTCACGAAGACGCTGTTGACCGATCGAATGCGGTCGATCGGCTGCCCCTTTTCGAGACGGCGCTGCAGGCCGCGAATGTAGGCCTGTGAGGTCTTCTCGTACATTTCGATCGAGAAGATCAGCGTCACGTTGATGTTGATGCCCTCGGCGATGCACGCTTCGATCGCCGGTACGCCCTCGTTGGTTCCCGGGATCTTCACCATGAGATTCGCGCGGTTGACGCGTTTCCAGAGATCTTTGGCCATGTCGATCGTGCCCTGCGTGTCGTGCGCGAGCAACGGCGAGACCTCGAGACTGACGAATCCGTCGTTTCCGCCGCTTCCGTCGTAGACCGGTTTGAAAAGGTCGCACGCGTTTTGAATGTCGGCGATCGCGAGCTCCCAGAAGAGCGTGTTCGCATCGTGCTGTTTGCCGATCAGCGATTTCAGCTGTTCGTCGTAGTCGTTGCCGGTGCCGATCGCTTTTTCGAAGATCGTCGGATTGGACGTCATGCCGCGCAGGCCTCGGTCGATGAGGCCCTGCAGCTCACCCGAAGCGAACATGCTGCGCCGCAGGTTGTCGAGCCATACGCTCTGGCCGGCTTCGAGCAATTGCTGCAATTGGTTACTCATGAACGCATTCTCCTAGTGTTGGGCGGCAGTAGCGAAGTGGTCTTGCGCGACCTGCGCGATGTGCTCGGGCGTGAATCCGTACTCTCGAACGATATCGGCGGCGGGCGCGGATGTTCCGAAATGATCGATGCCGTAGGTATAGCCGCGATCGCCGACCCACTCCCGCCAGCCGAAGGTTGCGGCGGCTTCGATCGACATCCGCGCGGTGACGGCGGGCGGCAAGACGCTATCGCGGTACGATTGCGAAGCCGCCGCGAAGAGCTCCCAGCACGGCATCGAAACAACCCGCGTCTTCATTCCGCGTTTGGCGAGCAGCTCGGCGGCTCGCACGGCAAGCGAGACTTCGGAGCCGGTGGCGATCAAGATGAGATCCGGGGTCGCGTCGGTGTCGACGAGCGTGTAGGCGCCGTTGCGCATATCGAACGTGCGCTCGCCCAGAAACGGCAGTTTCTGCCGGCTCAAGATCAGCGCCCACGGGCCGCCCTGCGCCGCAAGCATAAGCTTCCACGCTTCGAGCGTTTCGACCGAATCGGCCGGACGGACGACCATGAGATTCGGCGTCGCGCGCATGTGTGCGAGATGTTCGATCGGCTGGTGCGTCGGCCCATCCTCGCCAAGAAAGACGGAGTCGTGCGTGAGAACGTAGTAGCAGCGCACCTTATTGAGCGCGGCCAAACGGACCGCGCCCTTCATGTAATCGAGAAAGTTCAAGAAGGTCGCGCCGAACGGCAAGAGCGCGCCGTGTAGCGCGAGACCGGTATTTATCGCGGCCATCGCATGCTCGCGCACGCCGTAGTGAATGTTGCGCCCGGCATACGTTCCGGGTTGGAAGTCGCCAAAGTCCTTGAGATAGGTTTTCGTAGACGAATCGAGATCCGCCGAACCCCCGACGAGTTCGGGCGCGGCCTTGGCGATCGCGTTGATCGCGATACCGCCGGCATCGCGCGTGGCGATGTTGTCGCCGTTCTCTTTGGTAAAGACCGGCCACGCAATCTGCGCCGGCGGCTGCTTCGCGAGGGCGCGTTCGAGTTGCGCGGCGGCTTCGGTGTTGCCGGCCTTCCAGGCATCGAACGTCTTCTTCCAATCGTTCTGCAGTTCCGCGCCGCGATCGACGAACGTGCGATACCACGCGAGCACGTCGTCGGGCACGTAAAAGTCGGGTTCGAGCGGCCAGCCGAGGCGCTCTTTGGTTTTCTTCACGTTCTCGGGACCGAGCGGTTCGCCGTGGGCCTTGAACGAGTCTTGCTCCGGCGAGCCGTAGCCGATGTGCGTGCGAACGAGAATCAGCGAGGGCTTATCCGCGACCGCCTTGGCGGCCGTTATCGCAGCGTCGATCGCCGCGACGTCGTTGCCGTCGGGGATGTGTGCGATGTGCCAGCCCAACGCCTCGAAGCGCAAGCCGACATCCTCGGTAAAGGTGACCCCGGTGTCGGCGGCAAGCGTCACTTTGTTATCGTCGTAGAGCGCGATCAGCTTGCCCAGCTGCAGATGACCCGCGAGCGACGCGGCTTCGTTGGATATCCCTTCCATCATGTCGCCGTCGCTGCACATCACGTAGGTGTGGTGGTCGACGATCCGCTGCGCGCCCGTGTTGTAGACGGCACCCAAATGCGCCTCGGCGATAGCCAGGCCGACGGCGTTGGCGAAGCCCTGTCCGAGCGGCCCGGTCGTCACCTCGACCCCCGGCGTGTGATGCGCCTCGGGGTGGCCGGGCGTCTTGCTGCCGAGTTGACGGAACGATTTCAAATCGTCCATCGAGAGATCGTAGCCGGTTAGGTAGAGCAGCGAATAGAGCATCGCCGACGCATGGCCGGCGCTGAGCACGAACCGGTCCCGATCGAACCAGGCCGGATCCTTCGGGTTGAACCGCAGGTGCTTGCTCCAGAGCGTGAAGGCGGTCGCCGCCGCCCCCAGCGGCATGCCGGGATGCCCGGATTTCGCCTTTTGCACGGCATCCACCGATAGAAAACGGATCGCGTTGATACGTTGCTCGTCCTCGCGCGTATTGGGCACAGTCTCTCCTCGGGGCGAAAGCTTGCATTGCGGGGGAGACGA